>JBFHGF010000407.1:0-3147 GCA_041583335.1 Bacteriovoracaceae bacterium | reverse complement strand
TTATAGTGTAAAGTTCATTGAGAATGGAAAAGGTTTAAGGATTTCCTATAAAGGAGAGAGTTTTGACTACCTTCCTCGTTTAGAGGAGAAGGTACGCCAAATGTCGGATAAGTTGAGTGATGATGGGATGAAGGAAATTTTTAAAAATGGTGACCCTATTTTAGGAAGTCAGACCGCTTCAACTCTTGGACCAGAGATTCCTGGTTTCTGGAAAGACTATATTTCTTCAGCAGAGAGAGTGAGGGGGATGTTCACTTTAAAGCCCAATGGGACGGATGGCTTTGTGTATATGGGACACTTCCTTTCACAAACAAGAGCTCGACCAAAGAAAGAAGACTGCAGTGCTAAGATGAATGATGTTGAACTTCTTCGTTCTCAGGATATTACAGATATTGATGAAGAGGGACAAGAGATTGAGCCCGAGGAGCCTAAAGCAGCATCTGAGCCTGAAGATGTATCACTACCTGCTTCTGCAGAAACTCAAACTCTCAACCTTTCAACCGGTGATTAATCATTAGTCATCAATAGTGAAAATCTTCATTTTGCTCGTTTGGCCATGTCGGAGCGTAACCTGAGATTTAGGAATACCTAGAAATTTGGAAAGAAGTTGAATAATCTTCTTATTGGCCTTGCCATCAACAGGGGGCTCATTACAACGGACAATATAGGTCCCGTCTTCGAGAAGCTCGACACCTTCTTTCTTTGATTTGAGCTTAACTTGCACCTGGATCTTCTTACTCATTAATCCTCAAATAAGGCTGCATTCTCTGGAGCACGCTCTACACTAAGTAAGGTACAGCCGTAGCGAGGGTCTTCATCCATTTTGGCCATACTGGTATAGTTTACACCTCTAGCGATGACTTTCTGTTCTTCAGGAAAGGCCTCCCACTTGGCGAGGATACGACTTTCTTTGGTCACGATTTTACAATAGTCTACAGTTTGCTCAGAGACAAAAAGGCAGGAGCACATTTCTTTGGCCAGGGCCGCTGAAGGAGACTCGGTGTATTTACAGGCCGAGAAGACAAACAGAGGTGCTGTGATAAAAATGAGTTTCTTCATTACTTCTTCTCCTTTTTTAAAGAGGCCAAGAGTAATTTATAAAGTTTATCTCGTTTGAGTTTCTTATTGGGTTTTCGCCCATCACTTCCCATTCTTACGACAATAATTTTCTGATCGGGGAGTACTCCCATGGTCTGACCTCGAAAGCCCATGGCCTGATAGAGGTTATCTGGAGCACTGGGGTAGGGGCGATGTTCATTCATCGGAAGTTTCTTATTGAGCCACCAGTAGGCTCCATAGGATTCGACATTTAAGCGCATTTCTCCCTCTTCAGATTTCTTTTTAAGAAGGGCCGGTGCAACGGTTTGAGTGGCGAATTTCACCCACCACTCGGGCAGGATGCGCTTGTCTTCCCAGATTCCATCTTCGAGCATGAGAAGACCAATCTTCGCGTATTCTTTGGCCACACCCCATCCGGTTGATCCCCCCAAAAAGGTTCCCGCTTGATCACGTTCAAAGACCATTTGCTTCATACCTAGAGGTTTGAAAAGGAGCTCCCAAGGAAGTTCGTCATAAATAGAAGAGTTATCAATGGCCTTCTTCAGTATCCCCATGGCGAGCATGGGCTGATGTGTACCGTAATTAAATTGCTCATCAGGAGCATACTTCATATCGAGTGAGGCCACGTGTTTGGCCACATCACGGAAGGCCTTTTGAGAGTAGTACACAAAGATAGAATCACTAAGGGCAATATTCACAGGATTTTCTTCATAGAATTTAAACCCTGCGCTCATGTTGAGAATATGGCGTAGAGTTACATCGCGGGCCTTTTCTCTATCCATCTCAGGGAAATAATCCACGGCCTTAGCATCGAGACTAATATGGCCTTTGTGAATGGCCGCTCCGATTATAGTACTGGTCATACTCTTGGTCAGGGACCAGAACATATGTTTGCGCTTAGGGTGGTAGCCGCGATCATAACCTTCATAGACGACATAACCATCTTTGATAACGACGAAGGCATCACTCTTATGTTCTCCATTATCTTCCCAAACATAGTCGAGCACCTTTTGGAATTGCTGACGATCAAAGCCAGCAGATTCAAGGCTTCGCGTTTTCCAACCTTGGGTTGGCCAGTAATCGACCTTGGCGGCTACGGAGAAGCTGAGAAAAGAAAAGATAAGGCACGGCCATAGGGCGCGCTTGATTGTGCGTAGTTTCATAAAAAATCCTTCATTGCTTTAAAACGTTATTGAGCGCGATTGAAGAGGTCAAGTAAAAGGGGCTGCAATAGGTCTGATGTTAGGATTTATTGGAATCCTAAAAGGGATTGGGTATAGTGGTTAAAATTTAATAAGAAGGTTTTTGTGAATTTGATTTCTAGATTAGTAATTCTCCTCAGTATCTTTCTTTTAGGTTGCGCTAGCACCAAGCCCAACTACACGAAAGAGCATCAAGACTTTATGAGACAGGCCGATCGTGCTCGCTCTGAAATGGATCACAAGAGCTATAAGAGCTGGCTCAATCGCAAGCTTGAAGAAAAGCGCTCCCACCTCAAGGCCCTAAGCGGATGGGAAAAGAGGGAGGAAAAGATCCATGGTCAGCATGAGATGATGGAGTCCTCTACGGCGACCAGCGGTGCTGGACCAGATATCCACGAGTTTCAGGCGCGCAGTTCTGCTCAGCAGATGCACCACTATGCAGAGCAACGCAAGCTTATCGAAAGAGAAATTTTTTACATAAATAGTCAATTATCGACACTCGACTAAGCGGCAAGCTTTTCCCGTGGAGCAAAAATTTCTCCATCCCTTATCCAATTAATCAATTAATCCCGAAACGATAAAGTGGAGTATATCGTTTAAGGAGTGCTCCTCTATTTATTAGTTCCCAAATCCAAGGAGGAGAGTTGGGATTCGTTGTTCGTACCAACACGGTGGCCCAGAATTCAAAGGCCAAGTTGGATCGAAATTTAGAAGAAGTGGAGAGGCAAAATAGAAGTTTGGCCACGGGGGACCGTATTAACCAAGCTGCTGTTGACCCTTCCGGACTCATCATTTCTGAGGGGATGCGCTCGCGTATTCGCTCCATGGGTCAAGCTGAACGCAATGCCAACGATGCCATTTCCCTAATTCAAGTGGCCGAATCCGG
>JBFHGF010000406.1:0-3158 GCA_041583335.1 Bacteriovoracaceae bacterium | reverse complement strand
GGATTTTCTTCTCATAGCACTCAGCATCTTCATGGTCTTCGTAGTAATCTTCTTTGTGGTTAAAGGGGCGATAACCGCAACTTTCATAGAGGTGGATAGCACCAGTATTCGATGACTTGACCTCAAGACGAAGGTAGGTACAGTCCTTTTCTTTGGCCAAGGACTCAAGTTTGGTGAGAAGCTTCTTGCCTAGGCCTTTTCCTCGATGGCGACCATCTATGGCCAAGGAGTAGAGGCGGGCCAGGGCCGTGCTTTTGTGAAAGAGAAGAATGCCATAACCTACTACTTGGCCCTCAAGTTCTTGAACCAAGACTACCCCATGAGATAAGTCCATAAAATACTTGAAGTTTCTCTCGCTAAGTTGATCACTATTAAAGGATTTATTTTCTAGTGAAACTAGGGTAGGTATGTCTGACTTTTTTGCTACCCGGAACTTCATATTTACCTTCTTTCTTGTAACGAATTATGGTGACCAAAAAGTAGAGTGATAATATCATTAAAGCGGAATTCGAATCCACCAAAATAGTATCAAGGATGAGAATTGTGAGGACATATGAAAGAACTAATTGTTCTTGTTGATGATCTTGAAGACTGGAACTCCTACTATCCTTCCGAACATTTGATGAGGGCGAAGGACTATCTTTTTAAACTCTATGATAAAGATACGAATAAGCGACCGACTAGGGTAATTAACCTGTGTAAGAGCTATAAGTACCTTTCTCATGGTTACTACTGTTCGCTATTGGCCGAATCTCGTGGTCATAGAGTGATTCCTTCCATTAAGACCTTAAACGACCTAAGTAGAAAGCAACTCTATCTTTACGACTTGGATGAGTTGCAGGAAATTGCGGAAGAAGCGGCAAAGAAATTTACGCGAAAGATAGATGGACTTAAGGCCATTGCTTTTCGCTGTTACTTTGGGCAAGCGAAAGAAGGAATTTTCAAAAAATTGGCAAGAGAAGTTTATGATCAATTTCCAAGTCCTATTTTGGAAGTCAAACTTATTCAAAAAAAGGTTTGGAAAATTGATTCCATTACGACCGTTCCTTTTACGGAGTTGAACGAGTCGGAAGAAGAAGTCTTTGCCAACTCTTTAGAGAAGTACTCTACTCAGATGTGGCGCCTACCTAGCGCGAAGAAGAATTATATCTTTGATATGGCGATCCTTGTAAATCCTGAAGAAAAGCTTCCTCCTTCTGATGAAGCAGCCTTGAAAAAGTTCGAAAGCAACTTTGAAGATATTGGCATTTATTGTGAAAGAATCGGTAAGCGTGACCTTGCTCGAATTAATGAATTTGATGGGCTTTTTATTCGTGAAACGACAACCATTAAGAACCATACTTACATTTTTAGCCATCGAGCGCAGCAAGAAGGTCTTGTTGTCATAGACGATCCCGAAAGTATTTTAAAATGTACTAATAAAGTCTTTATGCATAAGTTAATGGAGAGTCATGGCATTCCTCAGATTCCTTCTTATTTTGTATCAGACAATAAAGATGCAACACTCGATCACTTAGAAGGACTTTTTGGTTACCCTATGGTTTTAAAAATACCAGATGGTAGTTTTAGTATTGGAGTGAAGAAGGTTTCAAATAGAGTTGAACTTAAGTCGCGTTTAGCCGATTTTTATAAGAAATCATCTTTAGTTTTAGTTCAAAAGTTTGTGCCAACGGAATTTGATTGGAGAATTGGTGTTCTCAGGGGAGAAGCCCTCTATGCTTGTAAGTATTTTATGAGCCGAGGTCATTGGCAGATCTATGATCATACGAAGTCGGGTGATGATTTCTCCGGTGACTCAGAGACCTTATTGATTACAGATGTTCCGAAGCATGTCTTAGAAACGGCGGTTAATATTTCTCGTCTGGTTGGCAATGGGCTCTATGGTGTTGATCTTAAAGAGGTCGATGGTGTTGCTATGGTCGTTGAGGTCAATGATAATCCCAGTATCGACTCCGGTATTGAAGACTTCATTCTTGGTGATGAACTCTATAAAAAAATTGGCAAGGCCTTTGTAGAGGAAGCTCGAATGAAAACGGAAGCAGGGATTAAGGGGCCTTTATGAAATCTAACGGTCAGTTGAAGACCTATCGGATTTTCGATATGGCCCATGAAATTATGATGGAAGAAGCCTATGGAAAGCTCGCTGCCCTCGGTCCCACTCATAAGTATACTTTAAAAAAGGAGCGGAAAGACTTTCTCTTTTCCGATATTCCCCTTGTCGTTCATCTCGGTGAGGATATTATATCCGGTTCGAAGGTGAGTACAACGGTAAAGCTCTGGAGCTATGGTGCCCTATCTCTTTGTTTAAATATTGACTATGAAGGAGCGGGGGAGAAGAGTGAACTGACAGCTTGGCTAAAGTCTTGGTGTGAGTGCGATGCGGTTAGTTCCTACTGCGTTGATAAGGTCGAAGCCTTGAAGAAGATTTTGGGAACAAGCCTTCGTAAACCGGCCACTTGGTCTCAAAGTGAAGAGTATAGTATTTTTGTTACTAACTCGAGTTTCAAACCTCTCAGCTTTTGGCTTGAGGATAGGTTTGTCTATAACTTCTTAACGATGGAGAGTAAGGTTGAACTTAGTGAAGAGATGATTCAACCCATTAAGGAATGTTCTCTATCTTATGGACAAAATGACCTTGTGATCATTGATTGGGATAATGGTTTTGTCTTCTCGAGTGAAGATGTTGACGATATTTGTGATGTTATTGAGTTGGCCAATGTCCAATTGCTCGAGCTGCGCTATTTTGATGACCTCCTGGATTCAAAATTATCACGTCTTTATCGCCAAGTGGTAGAGAAGAAGCCTTCTGTATTCAATAGCACTATATCCGTACTATCAAGAGATGCTAGTCAAATCTATATTGAAACCAGTGAAGTGGTGGAGAGGATTGAGAATTCTCTTAAAATTGTGGGGGATATATACTTTGCCAGACTTTACCGCTTGGCGCTCAAAAGGCTACAGTTACCCCAGTGGCAGGCCACAGTTGATAATAAACTAAAGAATCTGCTTGATATCTCTCAAATGTATATGGGGGAGCTTCATACTAAACGCGGCTTCATTATGGAGGTTGTCATAGTTATCCTAATTGCTGTAGAGGTATTCCACTTTTTTGCTGCCTACCTCGAGAAGGCCGTAGAGTTTATATTGAAATTTTCATT
>JBFHGF010000405.1:0-3161 GCA_041583335.1 Bacteriovoracaceae bacterium | reverse complement strand
TTTAATGATTATTGGCTTAGTTTTTCTATTTATAACTAACTTAGAGAGAAGCTTTTATCGAGTTAGACCATTAAGAAAAGGTAATATTCGTACTGAAGCGAGAGAATTGCTTGATAAAGTTCCTGGTCTCAGTAAAGTTGATAAAATTAGAACAAGCTTTTCCCATATTCCACAGATAGGACTTGCCTTTGGAAAAATCCAAAACTCTAAGACCGCAAAGTATGGAGTTTACTTAAAAGATCAGAATTGTGAAAAAGTTTTAGCGGAAAGTAAAACCTTAAAGGTTTGTGAGTTCTAGATAATCCTGAAAAACCTGAGCCGGCGTAAACTCTGACAAACAAATCATAGAGTCACACTCCGACAGCCCACAGTAGTGGGCTTCTCTTGTTCGACATTCAAGTCCTTCTTTATAGTAGTAGGGATGATCTTTAGTGCTGTAAGGATGCCATTCTGTTGGAGGCTCAGGTCCAAAAAAACTGAGGGTCTTAACTCCAACGGCAATGGATATATGCTTAAGTCCGGTATCGTTTCCAATGTAGAGCTTGGATTCGGCCAGAGTTTTTGGGACGAGGTCGAGCTTTTCTTTGACGATGTAGCAGTTACGAGGGAAGTTGAGGTCATAGATTTGATTTTCAATTTCATCATCACCAGGACCTAGTGGGATGATGATCTTCATTTGTGGGTCATCTTGATAGATGAGTTCGGCGAGGTCGCGGTAGGACTCCATGGACCACATTTTCGTTTTTCGCGTGGCCACGACACCGAAAGTGATTTGATGCTTTTTTTCCACTGGAATCGACATGGCCGGCGTGAAATCTTGATAATGGGGGTAAACTTCCTTTTTGCCAAAGTAGGTCCAGGCGGCATCGAGGTCGCGTTGGATATTGGACTTGATAACCCCTTGGTCGTGGACATCGCCCACCTTCTTATGGTGGTTGTGAAAGTGGTACTTAATTAATCCTAGTTTTGAGAGCAAACCAAAGAATTTACTCGTCCTTCCGCTTTGGAAAAATTCAAGGACCGTATCCACTTCAAACCCTCTAATGGTCTTGTAAGCGTTCCACCAATCCTTCGTTGTTTTGAAATCGAGGGGAATTACTTTATGGGCCGAGGTTTGAACATTCTTATATAGGGGGTAAATCCATGAAGGGACCGCATATATGATTTCAGTATCTTTGAGTGTGTCTCGTAGATACTGAATTGCTCCAAGGGTGATGACCGAGTCACCAAGGGCCCTATTCTTAACGACCAATAATGTATTGGGTGTAGTCTTCTTCATATTTCCTTATTATACTGAGGAAAAGGAGAAATGTCTTTTGGCGAATAAAATATCAGCTACCGTAATTTGTTTTAATGAAGAAGGGAAGATCGCGAAGTGTCTTGATTCTTTGCAGGGTGTTGCAGATGAAATTATCGTTGTTGACTCCTTTTCTACCGACCGTACGAAAGAGATTTGTCTAAGTTATTCCAACGTCCAGTTCTTTGAAAACCCATTTGCAGGTCATATTGAGCAGAAAAATTTCGCCCTAGGACTGTGCAACTTTGATTATATTTTGAGTCTAGATGCGGATGAGGCCCTGAGCCCTGAGCTTAAAGAATCCATTTTACAGATTAAAGATAATTTATCTTTGAATGCCTATCGATTTAATCGTCTAACCGATTACAACGGTTTTTGGGTACGTCATTGTGGTTGGTATCCCGACACCAAGCTTCGCCTCATTAAAAAAGGCACCGCCAGCTGGCAGGGAAAGAATCCTCACGATCTTCTTATCCCGCAGCACGCTGAAAAAGTAGGCTTCCTCAAGGGCGATCTCCTTCACTATAGCTACGACTCCATTACAGATCATGTAAACCAAACCAATAAGTTTACCACCATTGCTGCCAAGGCCGCCTATGAATCAGGCACTAGGTCAGGGTTGTTTAAAATCCTTACGAGACCTCCGTTAAAATTTTTAAAAGATTATTTTTTGAAAGGGGGAATTCTAGATGGGCGTTATGGACTGGTAATTTGTACAATTAATGCGCTTTCTGCTTTTTTAAAATACTCTAAAATTAAAGAGCTTCAAGATTCAAAGAAGATTGATTAAAGCTGTGGGGGCTCTTTTCCAATCACCCCTTTTATAAACTTAACATTCTCAAATTGCTCTGGCTCATATGAAGTTGTCAAAAAGAGGTTTTTGTAGCCCTTTGAGTAGAGATCTTGAGCAATGTGAAGTCCTGATTTTTCTTTTAAATTTACATCAATAAAAACTAGAGCTTCCTCGCTTGGGGGAAGCTCTGGATTAATAATGAGATTCATTGCTGAGTCTTTATAATATCTTTTCCAAAGTTCGATGAAGAGGGGCTCATCTTCGTAGAGAACAATGGTGTTTTTGTTGTTTGAGACGAGGGGAATCTGAAGGAGAATGCCGGCACCACCATCAACGGTGTTGTTCAGCGAGAAGTCTCCTCCAGATTCCTGAATGATTTGTTTGACACAATTGAGCCCGATTCCGAGCCCTCTTGCAGAAGGTAGGTCAGTCGATCCTTCGAGTAATTCAGGTGGGAAGCCACATCCATTGTCGCTTAGAGATAGGTAAAAGTATTTTTCGCAATTATAAGAAGTGATTGAAATCTCGGGGTTTTCTATATTATTGATTTTGAATTCGTTGATGGCATTGCCAATGAGATTAAAGAGGAGGCGATTAAAATTCAGGGGATCGATATTAAGCAGGGTGAGGTCATCAACATGGGCCTGAAATAAAGTGGTGAACTTCACGGTCTCTCTTTCAAAAAGCGCCATTTTATCGAGAAGAATATTGGTGATTGAGTTGGTGGCCTGAGGCTTCGTGGGAAGGCCGAAGTAGCGGCTAACGATGCCTTCGAGATATTGAGTACAGCTGGCCAATGAATCTTTGATATCTTGAGGAAGGTTCTGACCAGATCCAAGAGTAGCAAGCATTGCGATAGGAGTTCTTAGGTCATGTACAAGATGGTCATTAAGATTAATCGTTTGATTCAGCGTTGTGTTCATTAGGTTGGCTCCTTTACTACTGCCTTGTTTCTGAAAGCATTAATAAGGAAGTTTCGTTGATAAATAAATCAACTTTTCATGAGCATTTCATTGTGATGCGAAAAATTGCGGGTGGTGTCGTTAAGTCTCTGTTTTCGGTATTGAACAA
>JBFHGF010000404.1:0-3161 GCA_041583335.1 Bacteriovoracaceae bacterium | reverse complement strand
TTTTGCATCTTGCTCTTTAAGGTAGCTAAAGAGCTCGGCGGCTTCTTGTTGGTAGACCTGATAGAGCACATCCATAATTTCCATTACAGCAACTGGAGGTAGATCTTTGGGGTAGGGGCGAGCATTACGAGAAAGGTCTACCTTTCTCATGGGATGATAGAGAAAGCGAGATGTTGGGGGATAGGCCATAATAAAAGTCATGACCGTTTCATCTTTAGAGAGCTTTATATTCTTCTCTAAAGTTTTAAATTCTTTAAGCAGAAACTTTTGATAGAGGAAGGTATCCCGGCCACCGTGATAGATAAAAAGAACCGGCATTTTGGAGAGGGCCTTAATTTTGCGCAGGGTCTGTCCCATAGGCTCACCAATTCGCCCCCAATCATAAACCACAGGTCTATTCTTAAAGTATTTGGCCACATCATCGAGGACCTCTTCTATTCCTCCTGCGAGCAATTGAGTGGAAGAGTCGCCGATCAGAATAATATCCGCTTGCTCGGCCTCTTTGACCTCTTGGGCATCAGGAACATTGAGTTTGTAGGAGTGGGGGTAGAGTTGGGTGTTATTTCGGGAATAACGATAACCTATGAAAACGGCCGGTCCTAGAATGAGGAGGGCAACGGCAATATAAATGATTTTTGTAAATTTCTGCATTCGAGCTCAACGTCCTTGTGCTTTCTTTGAAAATGGCCAATCAATACTGTAATTTTACCAGATTTTTGCGCCGTAGACTAAAGTCTCCTTTATTCTATTTGAGTTTTCTGCTACACCAAAGCTTTGAAATTAAATCAATTAAGGATGGTTAATGACGCACTGGGTTCCTGAGCTATTGGCCCCTGCAGGCTCTCTTGAGAAATTAAAAGTGGCCGTCTCCTATGGAGCGGATGCTGTCTACTTGGGTGGACAGAAATTTGGCCTGCGCTCTGCTGCGGACAATTTTACGGAAACCGAGCTGGAAGAGGGGATTGAATTTGCCCATGCTCGTGGTGCCGTGGTCTATGTGGTTCTTAATTCCTTTCTCTATGACAAAGAACTCACTGAACTTCCCGAATTTTTAAAGATATTAGAACGTGTGAAAGTCGATGCTGTGATTGTCAGTGATCTTGGTGTGGTGGAAACCGTTGCTCGTGAAAGCAACCTTCACATTCACCTCTCCACCCAGGCCAGTTGCCTAAACTCGGCCGCGGCCCGTTTCTGGAAAGAGAAGGGAGTTACCCGTATCGTTCTGGGCCGCGAAGTGACCATTGCTGAGGCCAAGAAAATCAAAGAGGAAGTCGATATCGAATTGGAGATGTTTGTTCACGGCTCTATGTGTATGGCCTACTCGGGCAATTGTGTGATCTCAAACTATACCCAAGGGCGTGACTCCAATCGTGGCGGCTGTGCCCACAGTTGTCGCTTTGAATACAGTATAGAAAATCCGCAGCAAGCTGCGGCCGAAAAGAAGTTTGCTCATTTTATGAGTTCCAAAGATCTCAACGGCATTCGTGTCTTGCAAGAATTCATCGATGCTGGAATTGACTCCTTAAAAGTGGAGGGGCGTATGAAATCCCACCACTATGCGGGAACCATTTCTAAGGTCTATTCTGAGGCCCTCGCTTACTATCGTGAGCACGGAAATTTTATCTCTGATGACCTCTACCGTTGGGAAATTGAATTAGAAAAAGTAAGCCATCGCGATTACCACTTGGGCAATCTTATGGAGCCGGCCGGTGCGGAAAGTATTTTTCCTGAGCGCCAGCATGCCTTGGTGGAAACAAAGGTGGCCGCCATGGTTCTTGAAACCGTGGCCGATAAATATATTTTGGCAGAAGCTCGCGGTCCCTTTCAGGCCGGTGATCAACTGGAGTACCTCTTCTTTGAGGGAGAGTCTCATTGCTTCACTTTAGAAAGAATTGAAGATGCCACAGGGGAAACCTATACCAAGGCCAGACCTGGTATGCTATTGCGCTTGCCTTATATCCCAGAAGCGAGACCTCTCAATATCATTCGTGCTCTACCTAGTGCTCAATCAGTTGGGAGTGAACTATGTTAAAGCGAACTCTAAGTTTCTATAAAAAAGAGGAGATTCAAAGTTTTATTCAGGCCCATCAAGAATTGGATGCACAGAGCTTTGATTTAAGTTTTGTCCTCGGAACGAAGTCCCTAAGTCGTGTGAGTGAGCTCTCTTGGGAAGAGGTTCTCATGGTGGCCCAGCAATTGCGCCCAATGGGCAAGGTCTTCTTGCAGTGGGATGTCCTGATGACAGACTCCAACTTCAAAGGTCTCAGTTCGATGCTGGCCAAACATTGGGATGACCTTACTTCTTCTTTTGACGGTATTCGCGTCCAAGATGCGGGGGCCTTGGTGTGGCTTAAGGAGCGTGACTTTAGTGGGGAGGTTCACTATATTTGTGAAAATGGTAACCACAATCTGACAGGTCTTCTTTCTTGGTATAATTTTTGGCCACAAAAGATTACTCGCTTGGTTCTGAGTGCTGAATTTCCCGCACAACAATTATCACAATTAAAGGAAACTCTCACTTGTGAGTTGGAAGTTCTCGGGGCAGGTAATATCCTCTTATTCTATACTCCAAGGCATTTGGTGGCCCCTTTATATCAAGAAGAAATAGCACAAGATGAGCCTGATCCCGAAGAGTATCGTGTTTTTGGAACGTCAGAAGAAAGTCCACACAAAGGTTTTCCCATTATTGATAATGGGCACGGAACCTTTATGTTCAATACGAAAGAGCTCTATATTTTTTCTGAAGAAGATAAGGTAAATGAACTTTCAAGCTTCTCTTTTCGTTTTGATTTTCCGATTGAACCACTAAGTAATCAGCAATGGAAAATGCTCTTAAATGGCCAGCACGAGGAATTTCAAAGCTCTCGTACAATGGGACAATCTAAGGGCTTCTTTAGAATTAATAAAACCGATGTGCTCTTTAAAAAGCTAAAGAACCATCGCCTTCAAGATCGCAGTAGTGATTATCTGGGTGATGTGGTTGATGTGAAGAAGAAGCAACATATTGCCATTCTCATTAAGGCCAGTGGAACCACGCTAAAGGTAGGGGATGAGTTAAAACTCTTAAGCCCAGAGGGGCGCGAAAAGTTTGTGACCCTTCACAATCTGTGGGACGCTGATCGTGAAAATAGAGATTCCGCCCAAACCGGACAAATTGTATT
>JBFHGF010000403.1:0-3163 GCA_041583335.1 Bacteriovoracaceae bacterium | reverse complement strand
GATGCAGCATTTACAGAACTTGTTGATAGCTTCAATGTGGGAAGAGATGAGATTGAAATGGTGAAGGCCATTAGTAATTCGAGAATGCGATCTGTTTTTACAAGTAATCTAAGAGAGTCACTTCTATTGCAAAGAGACTTGATTGGAGCTTATGTGAGAAAGAACCTACACTTGTATATAAGCCAGTTAGATAAGTCGTTTGAAGGAATGACTTATATAAAGTTAGAAGTGCTGGGGCGTAAAAAACAAAGAGTTTATAGGTCAAATAATTACGGTAATCGTAATCGTGGCGATATCAAATACTTGAAAAGAAATGAGAAACAATACTTCTGGAGTTTTAATGGTGAGTTCTGGGCCGATGAGCTTGGTGACTATGTATTCTCTTTGAAGTCTGAATGTGAGTAAAATATGAAATCTAGCTTTAAGGTATTCATCTTTATTTTATCTATCATGGTCTTATCTCCTAAGGTCTTTGCCAATGGGCAAGAACGTAGAGCCGAGTTGGTAAAAATTATCGATGAGGAACTTAGCGAAGTTGTGCGATTGAATCGTCAGATTGGTGCTAAGAATCCAAAGCTATTGCTAAGAATGGCCGAGCTCTACTTGGAAAAAGCAAGAATTGTTAATGAAGAGGAAAACTTTCGTTGGATCACTTTAAGCCCAGAAGAGACAAAGAGAGTGAATCAAAAAGATTTTTTTAAAGCGAGTCGTAAATACTTCCAAATGGCGCAGAAAACTTGTTACTACATCTTAAAACGTTTTAAGCGCTTTAATGGAAAGGCCGATGTTTATTATATTCTGGCCTACAATGCTAAAGAGTTTCAGCAAGATTCTAAGGCTATGTCTTTTTTCAAAAAGGCATTGAAGTATGCAAAAAAGAATTCTTACACAGAAAGAAAATCAAAAGTTGCCTTGGCCGAGCTCTACTACAATAAAAAGCAGTATAAGACGGCCATTCCCCTCTATGCGTCAGCGCTTCAATCTAAAGAAGATAAGTGGTGGACGAAAGATGCCTTTAATCTGGCCTGGTGCTATTTTCGTGTGGGACGTACTTCTAAGGCCATTGAAGTGATGGAAGGGATCCACAAGATGAGTGGATCTGATAAGTATGTAGATATAAGTGATCAGGTTGAGCGCGATCTGGCCTATTTTTATTCGGAGGCCGGACAGTCAAATAAAGCGGTCGCTTTTTATAATAAAATTGGAAAGGATATTGGTGAAAATTTACTGAAGGTTGGAATTTATTTAAAGGGGCAAGGAAAGTATGCCTCTGCTGAATCAACCTTGGCCAAAGCTGCAAATCACGCGAAAAATAATGAAGTTAAGAATCAAATTTATATTGAATTACTTTCGCTTTATGAAAGGCATGGAAAGCTAACAAAGCACTTGGATATTTCTGAGAAGTTATTCGAGAGCTATAAAAGAAAAGAGTTAACTCAACAGCAGGTGGAAGATCTTAAGTATCAGGTGGCCACAATGTCTACGCAGTTGCAAAAACAGGTTGTGAGTAAAGCCTATCGCAGAAATAAAAAGGCACAAAGTCAAAAAGCAGACTATGCAACTGCATATTTTAAAATAAGAGCAGCGTTAGAGGGAAGTGGTGAATATAAATCGATCTTTCATGCCGCAGAAACTCAATATGCTATTAAAAACTTTGATAAAGCAGCCGGTCTGTATGACCAATCCTACGATGGTGCAATTAGTGCTAATGATAAGAAAATAGCTCGATTAAGCTTAGATGGTTTGATGGCAAGTCTTGGTGGTAGGGGTGTCAGTAAGAAAACGACTGATCAATATCTGACAAAAGCCTATCAGGCCTATTTAAAAGGTAATCCTCGATCAAAAAAATCTTATAAAATTTACCAACGTCTATTCTCTCAGCAGTATGGCGAAGGAAATATTACTGCAGCCGAAAATACTTTATTACAATTTAAATTCCATTTTCCAGCAGCTGTGGATAAACAAGAAGCGATGCTTGCTCGAGTGATTGATTACCATAAGAATAAGAATGATAGAGAAAATATTAAAGTTTGGGTGGCCAAAATTAATAGTGGGGAATTTCATGTTACAAAGAAGTTTGCCAATAAACTGAGATTGATCCTTCTGTCTATTCAATTTGATAAGGTTGAGAAATTTAACAGTAAAGGTGATAAAGTCGCGGCCCTTAGGGGTTATTTAGAAATTTATAAAGAACCGACATCATCAGCTGAAGCCAAGAAAAATGCAGCATATAATATAGCAGTTTTATTTCATGAATTAGGTAACGTTAACGAAACCTATGGCTGGGCTAAACGATCGCTCGATTTTATGAGTAATTCTGATATTTATAAATTTGAAGATTCCTTTATGGCCATCGCTACAGGGCTCTTTAATCGTCGACAATTTAGAAAAGCTGCTGAGATCAATGAACGCACCCTCGAAAAAGTGTGTAAGAAGAAAAGTAAAATCAAAGATATCCTCTTCCAAAATGCTAATGTGATCTATTTAGCAGAGGATAATGCTGAAAAGTCTTATGAGGTGATTACGATGGCAAGTAAGTGTCATATAAAATCTCATGTATTTCTTGAAGCACAGCTCGATTTACTCAAGCTCCTTTCTGAGCAAGGGCGATGGGAATCTTTTGATAATCTTTTGTCTCAGCTAAAGAAAAATAGGAAAGCGTGGGGAGATATTGTTTATCCATTGTCCCAGTTAAGAGATGCGTACTACTCGAGAGGATTGAAGAAAGAAGCGAACGACGCCAATAATGAAATGATTCGTTACTTCAATAATGCTAAAGCCAAAAAAATAGACATCCCACTAGAAGGTCTTGATGCCGTTGCGTTGAACTATATCGAAAGTGCTAAGCGACAGGCTCAAGAACTTGAGTCGATTAAACTATCTTTTCCTGAAACAGCTTATAATCAGCTTTTGAAAAAGAAATTTTCTATGATTGACTCCTTAACCTCTAAAACTCTTGATCTTTTCAAAATTGGCTCAGGAGTTGGGATGGTCGAAGGTTACAAGATTCTCGTCGAAAGTTATAGAAAAATGGGAGAAGAAATCAAGTCTTTTACACCCCCTGGAAAAGGAGCTGATTATGTTACCTCCTTTAAGAACAGTATGGGACAGATTTCGCAAACTCTTTTGAGCAAAGCTGATGACTTTAGAAGAGAAGCGCAAG
>JBFHGF010000402.1:0-3186 GCA_041583335.1 Bacteriovoracaceae bacterium | reverse complement strand
TATTGACAAGTAAAGCCTCCAAGTCATCAGCTCCTCTGTACAAGTCGGAAAAATCCTTTTGGCCTGATAGGCACCTTCTTGTAACTCTAGGGGAAAGAAGAGCTCTTCGGGCATAGTCATGTCATGACCCAGCAGGCGCAGATTTACTTTTGAAGGAGTAATAAGCTCATCACCCTTTTTTTCCCATAATTTCATTTCATAATTTAGGGCGTGCAAGGGATTGATGGGCAGTGGAGAGATCTTAAATTCGAGGCGGTACTTCTCATTGTCTACGTGACAGATGCCCTCTTTTTGTAAAGAGCAGTTGTGCTTGAGATAGACTTCTCTTGGGGCAAAGAAATAATTCCCCAAGATCAGCCCCATAAAAATGAGAATTAAATAAGGGTAGGCCTTTTTCATAGACCGTGATTATGCCCGCCTAGAGAGCACTAGGCCATGATTTAAATCACCTTAGAGTAGAGACAAAAGGTAAACCTATTTTGATGTGGTTCCCGAAGCTGGGATACAGGCAAAGCGATTATCTGGTGGACGATTTCCTGTAACCAGACCCGTACTCACACCATCGGTTCCGATTTCATCGGGGTAGCGCACGGTGTAGAGAACTTGAGACGCCTTTTGAATATAGGGAGCACTCTTATCTAGGGGATAGAAGAAGTGAACGGTCTTCGTTCTCGAAGTGGTAGTATCGGGAACGAGGAATTTTCCATTTTCGTAATAAAACCAGGTTTGTTTAAGGTCAGATTCTTTGATCATAATGATATCAATAATGGTATTGCCCTGGCTGTCTTGGTAGGGCTCACTCTCGGCCATATAAAGACCCTCAGTGTCCACTCCCACATAATCACCAATGACATTATAAAGAGGGTTATCCCCAATATAGTCGGCCTGCTTAGGGCACTCGGCCAAGTTCTGACTATTTACAAAAGGAATCATGATCAAACCAATATTGGCCTGTGTGCTGTCCTTCCATCCATCAATCTGAGGAATGCTATTCCAAGGAAAAACGGAGAAGAGTTGCAGATCAACAGAGGCGTCATTCTCTTTACCCGTTGCTATTTTATAGTCTTCTGTAATTTTTTCGTTTACATCGATCACACCATCGGAGTCGCTATCGTTAAAACGAGTATCGTCCTGAGTCCACATAACAAAGGGCTGAGTCAATTCATAACGAGGGTGGAGGATAGAGTCATCCTCACCATAAGTTTGAACGTCATGACAGACATAGCGTGGTGTATCGTCAGGAAGACTCGGAGGAGTATTTCCCGAGGCGAAGTAGTAGTGTTGCTTAGCAATGGTTACATAAGAAATATCACCATTAGGTGCTGTTGAAATTTGGCGCAAAATACAAGCGTACTGGCTAACAGGACTCACATTAAGAGGACCTGTTGGACTGGTATCTTCTTCTTCGTATTCTTTGAGGCGGATCTGTTTGGCATCACTGGAGGCGGCAGAACCGGATTCTGTTTCGACAATCTTAATGATGTAAGTGCGATCTTGTTTCATGCTGGTGGTGGAGAGATCGACAGTGAAGGTATTGCTATTTGTCGGAATATTTATCTCCGCATAGTCGGTATTGTCTCCATCACTAAATTCAAGCTTACATCCGGGACCGGTAAAATCGGAGCCGGTAATTTCCACATTACACCAGTTGTAGAGATTTCCTAATTCTTCATTGAGAAGAATATTGGGTCCAAGAGTAACTTTACCAAAGAGAGTGATATTCGTTGTTGAAGTCTTGGCCGCACAAGTGGCCTCGCAGTCATTGATACTAGCGGGAAGTCCATTTTGGCAGGCACATAATTCGCCACTTAAGTAAACCTCACCATCCGGTCTCAGGATTCCTGATCCGTCGACACAAATGACTTCAGCACTGGCAACGTTAGCAAGAATATCGTCATAATCGTCTTGAGTCAGATCACCGTCTTCAAGGAGGGTTTCAAGTTCATCTTTGACTTGGCCAATCTCGTCGGCCGTTGCTTCATGAGTTCCTGTTGAACAAGAACTCTGACGACAGGTGAGTGAGCCCACGTCATAATAAGTAGAACAAGTTTCTTCTACCGCAGTTCCAAATTTTTCAATGAGCTTGTTTGAGCGAGGGTTTTCGGAAACACAACTTGTGAATACCAACATTGGGATGAGGCATAGAGCGAGCATCGCCTTGGTGAATAGATTCCTTTCTCTTTGATTTCTTTTCATTTCCTCAAATTCCACTTTCACTTTTAAGTGAACATTACATTCCTTGAACTTATCGTTCATTTGCTTCCGAGACTTAAGGTCTACTTTAGCTCTATCTCTATAATAATCGGGTAATTGCGTCAGAGATGGAAAAAGCGTGAAAGGTGCGAAAACACTAGAGGTAAGAGGAAAACCGACGGCTTTGTGCCGGCAAATTTTATGGCCACATATTTGGGCTTGAAAATAATGTATAATGGCCTTAACTTATTGAAAGTACAATAAAAACAAAAAAAAGCTCAAGCGAAATTAAGAACTTACCGAAAAGTATACAAATATTAGAATCGATAACTTTTTTATGAGTAAAATAAAAGAAGTTAAATAGCTTAAAACGCTATTATTTATGGGAGGAAACCATGACAAAGGCCGATTTAATTGCAGCGCTTGAAAAGCAAGCAAACCTAACTCACAAGCAGGCCGAGAGTGTGGTAAATATTTGTTTCGACTCAATGATTAAATCTCTATACGGAGATGAAAGAATTGAAATCAGAGGCTTCGGATCATTCGCTAACCGTAACTACAAGGCCTACGAGGGAAGAAACCCCAAGACCGGTAAAGTGGTTAAGGTTCCACCAAAGAAAGTACCTTTCTTCAAAGTAGGAAAAGAACTTAAAGAAATGGTGGATGCGGGTAAAGACAAGTACGTTATTCGCGAAGCATAATAATAAAATTCAATAATCAAGCTTTTTGCCCTTATTTCAATATTGACTTATTGAAGTAAGGGCTTCATATTTTACCTTCCAAACTTCTTGAATTTATTCAAAAAGTTTTCCATTGAGGAGACGTGCCAGAGCGGTCCAATGGAACGGTTTGCAAAACCGTAAAGCCGGCGGTTCAAATCCGCCCGTCTCCTCCATTTAAACTTCCTTGATTCACACGACATTCCACTAAAATTTTTTAACTTTTTAAAATTACTCGCATGAGGTTTCAGTTACTTAATTGATTTTTTCAACT
>JBFHGF010000401.1:0-3192 GCA_041583335.1 Bacteriovoracaceae bacterium | reverse complement strand
TTTTTCATTTATTTTTTTAGTATCTGTTAGATTTTCGTTACTATCCGTAGAGGCTGTCATACTTGTAATACCATTTGTAGAAAGAAGTCGCTTTCAAGGCCTTAAAGAACTTGGTGTCTTTAAAGCGATCCACAACACTCTTTCTATATTTAACGATTAATATTCTGGAAATAATAAAGATAATAGGGGAAAGGATAATGGAGATGACCCCAGATCCCATCACAAGAGTATTATAAAAACGTGTCATGGGAATGATGGGAAGGTTGTAGAGGGTAGTGAATACCCCTTGAAGTCCATCGAGCTGCAGTACAAAGAGACCTGCGCTGTGAAAAATTGGGTCAAGAATATAGGCCATAAAGCTAAAAGCAAAAATGGCGAGGAACATGGCGCCCAATTGAACCCTAAAGATTAAGCACAAAAGAAATATAAGTACTGACTGAAGAGAGAAAGCTGGAGTCATGCCTAAAATAAATCCAAAGCTAATCCCCGCTGCAATTTGATTGGTTGCCGTTTCAGAGTTAAGGAGCTTTAGGAGTGTGAAAATTTGTTTTAAAATTAATGTCATAATTTACCCACAAGATATGAATTATCTCGATTATTCAATATTTAAAATTGACCCTTAAATCATCCTACTTGTGAGCCAATCTTTCAAGTCTTCGGGAACTTGCAGAGCATTGCGATCAAAACCTAGGGGATCTAGATACTTTTCTGGAGGTATATTCTCTCGACCTTTGCGGATGGTGCTTTTGATAAGGGCGCGAGCGATCTCTTTATCCCCGCTCCAAACTCTTTGTAAGATATAGAGCCACTTTTCTTCAAAGCCTATGAATTGTGTTGTGACCTCAAATTTTTGAAAAATGGTTAGGGGGCGGTAGTAATCGAGTTGCACATGGCCAAGTGGACCAATCCACCCTTTCTTGAGCGCCAATTTGAGAAAACCGCTGCGGACCTGTAAATCCCAACGAGCAGCTTCAAGGTAATTGAGGTACTTGGCATGATTCATATGGCGATAAATATCAATATCGATGGGCAAAACTCGAAATTGGTGTCTTGTAATTTGATTGATATCGTTAATAGGGCCTCTAAAGAGAGAGCGAGTCAAAGTTTGAATAGAGCGTAGAATTAAAGTCATGCCAGAATGTTAACCCACTTTTCCTTCTTTTTGGTTATAATTTAGCCGAGTGTCTAGGTCTGAGAATATGAGGTCTAATAGAATCTTCATTTCCAAAATTTAGTAAAATCGGTGAAAATCTACTTTTAAAACAACACGGAGTTTTTATGCATTTGAAGAATATTTTTTCAGTGGGAATGTGTCTACTGCTAGCGTCATGTCAATCTGGAATGTCACTCAATAATAACAAGGCCAAGAATGCGATTCTTTTCATAGGAGATGGAATGGGGCCAACTCAGATGACAGCAGGACGATTATATAAAGGAGGAAGTTTTTATAAAATGAATTATGAAAATTTCACTCACACAGGATATTCAAAAACGTACTCATCAGATACTTACACGACTGACTCTGCTGCTGGAGCAACGGCCCTAGCAACAGGAGTAAAGTCTTATAATGGTTCTATTTCTATGACTGACCCCAAGTGGGAAAAAGATCATAAGTCTAAGCCTCTTCAAACGATAGCCGACTTGGCCAAGGCGGCGGGAAAATCAGTGGGGATTATTACAACGACCAGAATTACTCATGCCACTCCGGCATGTTACTTCGCGCACGTTCTTCAAAGAGATAGTGAAGCCGAAATTGCTGAACAGGTATTAACTTCTGAAGTTGATCTTTGGATTGGTGGTGGACGTGAGTTTTTTACTCCGAAGAAAGAGGGAGGAAAGAGAGAGGATGGAAAAAATATCCTTAGATTGATGGAAGATAAAGGAGCGCATGTTGTAAATAGTCTCGACGGAATGAAGAACATTAAAACATTGGATCATCAAGTATTGGCCCTCTTCTCAGATTCGCATATTGCTTATAAACAATCAGGTCAGTCTGAAGCGATGTTGGATGATATGGTTGAAGAGGCCATTCGATTGTTGTCGCAAAATCCTAAAGGATATTTTCTGATTGTTGAAGGGGGAAGGGTTGATCATGCCTCTCATATCAATCAAGAAGAGAAGATGATGGCGGAGATGGTTGATCTCGATAATGCTGTAGGATATGCGATGAAAACAGTTGATCTCGGAGATACTTTGATTGTGATCACGGCCGATCATGAGACCGCCGGAGCTTCGATTAGTGGTTATGGTCCCCATGAGATTGCAGAAGGAAAGAGGATTTTGGGTAATACTATTCCAAGAAAGAAAATGGAAAAGAAGAGACCTATTTTGACTTGGGCGACGGGTCCGGGTCGATCCCTCTACAATATGTATTCAGCAGCCCATACTGCTGTTGATGTACCTATTGGTGCCATTGGAGCTGGGGCTCATTACTTTTCAGGATGGATGGATAATACACAAATTCCTCTAAATATTGCAGATATTATGGGACTTGAGTTCTCTTCACAGGTGAATAAAAACTCTCAAGTGAAGCTTGCTGAAATTCAAAAGATGAAAAGAAAATAATGAAGGGCGACTACGGTCGCCTTTTTTACATTTGATGAGGTCTTGGCGGATAGACGTCCTCAGGTGTCGCTTCAATCCATTGCTTAAGTGTCTCAAGAATTTGAGATTTATCTCTAGGGAGTACTCCTCCAATAGGGTTCTGATTTGATACATGATTGGCCCTAAAAATAACTGGATTTAAATTGAATTCAGCTTTGTCGAGAATGTGGTGCATTTCTGTAAAGAGCTGTTTCGAGGAAA
The DNA here is from genome assembly GCA_041583335.1 of Bacteriovoracaceae bacterium. GTDB lineage: Bacteria > Bdellovibrionota > Bacteriovoracia > Bacteriovoracales > Bacteriovoracaceae. The sequence goes on along the minus strand of JBFHGF010000401.1, from coordinate 387 downwards.
GTGGCTCAATAGAACCTCGTTCAACCATGCGATGATAGGGAGTACCAGGCACAGAGAAGGTTGTGAGGAAGGAAAAAAAATCAGGACAGGTTGCACTGAGGATTTTTGCCGTTCCTTCTATATGTTGTTCGCTGTACTTTTGGCCGCCTACTCCTAGCATAGCAATCGTAGAGAGCTTCCAGCCACATCTTTTAATTTTGAGGGAGGCCTCTTGCATTTCGCAGGCGCTATTACCTTTAACAATCATATGTAGAATTTTATCGTCACCTGTCTCTAGCCCTAGATAGGCAATTCCCAACCCTAAGGAGTTGAGCATTCGAAGCTCTTCTTCTGTTTTGAGCAGAATATTTTCTGCCGTGGCATAAATACCCACGCGACGATTGTGAG
>JBFHGF010000400.1:0-3227 GCA_041583335.1 Bacteriovoracaceae bacterium | reverse complement strand
GAATTGAATTCGTAGTTCTCATGGCCGCCCTTACTTCGGTGATGGCCCTCTCTATCGATGCCATTCTTCCCGCATTCAAGATGATAGGGGAAGATCTTCAACTGGTGAATCCCAATCATATTCAATATCTCATATCAGTTCTATTCTTTGGTTTTGGAATAGGACTCATTGTCTTTGGACCAATTTCAGATACGCTTGGCAGAAAGAAGCCAATTTATCTCGGAGGAATTATTTTTGCCTTCGGAACTTTGGTTGCGTACTTCTCCCAAAATTTGAATATCATGTTGCTAGGAAGATTATTGCAAGGTTTTGGAGCGGCCTCTTTTCGAATTATGGCCATCGCAATTATTCGTGATGAGTACAGTGGTAAGGCCATGGCGAAGGTAATGTCCTTCATTACAACTGTCTTTATTCTTGTCCCCATCATTGCTCCTAGTATTGGACAGGCCGTACTCTTTCTTGCTCCTTGGCGTAGTATCTTTCTTTTCTATTTACTGACTTGCTCTTCAACTATTATTTGGTTTGGCTTCAGACAAAGAGAAACTCTTCCGATAGAGAAGCGCAAGAAATTTTCATGGAAGGTCTTGGCCTTTTCCTTTAAAGAAGTTTTGACCAATCCAGCGTCACTTCTCTCCACATTAATCGTAGGACTCATGAGAGGAGGAATGGTGGCTTACTTGAGTTGCTCGCAGCAAATTTTTCAAGGTGTCTATAAAGTAGGAGATAAATTTCCTCTCTATTTTGGTAGCTTGGCCTTTACGATTGGTTTATCTAATATCCTTAATAGTCGTCTCTTAAGTCAGTATGGGGTCGGTCAGCTCGTTAAGGCTTCTTTAACCATCCTTACTGTTGTTCTGTCTCCAATCGTTTTCTATTTTTATCTCGGAGGAGTTGCGATACCTTCGCTTGTAAGCTTTATGCTGATTTTTGGCTGCTTCTTTGGGTGCTTAGGACTACTCTTTGGCAATCTAACGACTTTGGCCCTAGACCCTCTCGGTCATATTGCAGGTTCTGCTTCTAGTATTGTTGGCTTTACTCAAAATACAATTTCTGTAGTGGTGGGAATGTTGATTGCTGGACAATTTGATCAAACCGTTCTTCCAGTTATTTTTGGTCTAATGTTAATTAGTGTGGCCTCTCTTGCGCTCTTTTTCTATGCGACGAAGAAAGGCCATATTGAATTAAAGAATGCTTAAATTTAATCTTTAATGGATTCAACGAGAAACTTGGCCGTTCCCGTGATGGCCAAGCGCTCACCAACATGAACCTCTGTCTTGGCGACAACTTTTCCATTACTTCGGTTAACCTCTTCGATAGTCACAGTAGCTGTGGCCGTATCTCCAAAATAAATAGGGGAGCGAAACTTAACTTGTTGATCTAAGTAGATCGCTCCCGGTCCAGGAAGTTTCATTCCGGCCACAGTAGAAATAAGTCCTACCCCTAAAACACCATGAGCAATTCGACGCTTAAAAAGAGTTGTTTTTGCATACTCTTCATTAACATGAACGGGATTAAAGTCTCCAATAATTCCGGCGAGTCCATAGACATCACCTTCGCTGATGGTTTTAGAGAATTGCGCACTCATTCCTACTTCTAGATTCATGGAGATTCCTGGTGGCCAATGGCCTAAAGGTTGGCCTTAATATCGTTAAGGATTAGTTCATCATTGGGCTTTAGATCGGGAGAGTAACGATTGATAATTGTCCCATTACTTCCCACGAGAAACTTTTCAAAATTCCATTTGATGTCATGAGCTTCACCTGACAGAAGACCTTTTTCTTTGAGCATATCAAGAAACTTGCTGGCCGGATCTGTAACCGCTTGCGTTTTTGTCTCTGTAAGCTTGGAGTAAAGGGGATGTTGTCCGTCACCTTTAACGATAATTTTCTTCAAAACAGGGAATGTTACATCGTATTGAGTTTGGCAAAAACTTTGAATCTCTTCATTGCTTCCTGGCTCTTGGGCCAAAAACTCATTGGCCGGAAAACCGAGTACCAAAAGTCCTTGATCTTTAAATTCTCTGTAGATTTGTTCAAGACCTTCATACTGTGGAGTTAACCCACACTTAGAAGCCACGTTTACAATAAGGAAGGCCTTTGCATCGTAATCTTTTAGGGTTTTTGTTTCGCCTTGGATATTTTCAAATGTAATGTCTAATAGGTCTGCCATAATTTCCTCCGAGCAATATTTAGTTTGTATGCAAAGTATCTTCTTGTTTATGGTTTAGGTCAAGGAAAAGGTGCTAGGCAAAACGTTATATCATTTGAAAAGGGTAGACACTGCCAAGCCCCATAATCTGGGTCAGTTCGTCTAACGCCGTACGTACTTCTTCAACTAGTTTGTAGTCTCTCAGATCATCGGGATAGATTTGATCACGATAGTGTTTATCAATCCAGGCATCAACTTGCTTATAGAGCTCTTCATTGAGAATCGTTTGTGGATTAAGACCAGAAATTTCTGACTCTTTAAGGGCCACTCGCAAGCGCAAGCAAGCGGGACCGCCTCCATTTTTCATACTCTCAGTAACATTGAAAACTTTCACTTCTTTTATAGGACTGCCAAGAGAGGGAAGCTTTTCTAGATAGGCCCATACATTTTCATTCTTCTTACATTCTTCTGGAACAACAATGGCCATTTCATCATCAGAGATACTGAGGAGTTGAGAATTGAAGAGGTATGAGTTTACTGCATCAAGCACAGAGACCTCATCACGAGGAACTTCAACCAAGTGAAAATTATCATGGCCATACTTTTCCTGAATCTCTCTTAGAGTTGCCTCTTTGTTGAGAAGAGTATCTTCGTGAAAGAAGTAAACATTCTTATTTCCTACCGAGATTACATCATTGTGAAATACTCCGGCATCAATAACATCAGGATTCTGTTGTGCGAATACTGTTTTATCGGGATTGAGTCCGTGAAGACGGCCAATGGCCTGACTGGCCTCTAGCGTTTGGCGAGCATCGAAGCGCTTGGGGCAAGGCATACCTTTTTGAAAAGCATAGCGACCAAAAATAAAGAACTCGACTCCACCTTCATCATATTGATTACAAAAACGAGTATGATTGGCCGCCCCTTCATCAGAGAAGTGGCTACCTGCGGGAAGATGTAAGTGGTGTTTAAATATTTTTTCATCGCGAAAGGTTTGCTTAAGGATACGTCCCGTTTGAAGGGGTTCTAGAGAACGGTGGAATTTATTGTTAAGGTTGGCCGGTGTGAAGTGAACTTTT
>JBFHGF010000399.1:0-3232 GCA_041583335.1 Bacteriovoracaceae bacterium | reverse complement strand
TCGTAAAAAACTGCGCCGTGACAGACCACGACGGGATTTACGCTTTCCCATATTCTTATTCTCCGACGCCTAACGAATTTAATTAGTTTGTAGTGTGGCAGACCACTATGGCACAAATATTACAAATTGTGGAATGAGTGTAATATTTCAATATAGCAATGATTGCCAAATGCAGGAAGCGGGGTGGGAAAGGGGCGCAGAGTGGTAATTTGACCAGATTGGAAGAATATCAAGCTAGGCCCGCGTCTGCGGGCCTGTGGTATTAGAAGCTGGATGAAATCCCGAGTGAGGGGCCGCTAACATCAAAACCGTCTTTATCTAAATAGCGCATGTACTCGATATTCACAGTAACTAAATTGTCTACCAGAAAATCAACGCCAAAACCAAATGACATATCAGACTCAGAGGCTGTTTTACTGCCCGCACCAGGTTCAGACGCTGTTAATTCACCTTTGGTATACCCAATAACGACATAGGGCGAAACCTCTTCGCTGGCCTGAAAGCCGCCACGGAGGTAAGCGCCATAGAAATGATCCAGCTCTAAATCAACATCAGTGCCAATTACGTCGATGGTTTCATCACGTAGCCCCATACCTGCGCGCAATTCACCAGAAAAATTACTATTCAATTGTAAGCCAATACGACCATAAAACGATTTTATGGTTGCGTCATCATGAAGCCTAGCTTCAGCGTATTTTAGTGCTGCGAGGTTGCCTCCAAAGTAAACTGCAGGCGTTCCAGCTTGCGCAGCCACGCCACCTAAGGCGAGTGCACATATTCCCATCGTTGGAATTAGATTTTTGTAGATCATTAAGGTCCATCTCCTTGGCTATTTAATACGCGCCTAAGCAGCAGCGCGTCAGAAAGATACCATCTGCTGTAGTCTGGTCTAATAGGTAATGTCCGCAATGGATAGGCGAGAATTCTTCAGCGTAATAAGTATCGAGGAATTACTTTGCAGAAGTGATTTGAATTGATCTTTCAAAGGCGTGGAATAATTACTTGGGCTTACTTCGCAGGCAATAAAAAACCCCAAGTCTTGCGACTTGGGGTTTGATACTTGGTGGGCCGGCGGGAATTGAACCCTCATTTTTTTTAATATATTCAATCATATATCTCTCTTCGTGCCACGGTTGTGTCATTTATTACATTCCGAAATGAAACGGTGTAATGCCCCTGCTAATTCTAAGCTGTCTTCTGATAGGTCATCACTCGTATTAATATGGCTTATCGCTTCAATTGCAAATGATAGCTTATCGGATATGGTTTTTGAATTTTTTGATTTAATTGCTTTACCTATACCCGGTTTTTTCCCGATTGAGTATTTTTCATCCAAAAACTCGCCTAAAGGTTCATCTCTATAATCTTCTAGTGTGTAGGGGGGGTGTTGGAAGTCATGTCTTATTTTGCAAAATTCCCTTACGGATAAATCAAGAACTTCTGGAGTCAGTAGGTTTTCGATTTCTCTGCAGGGCAAGTTGAAAAATCTATCACCTAATTTTGATTTGAAATTCCGTATGCGACTAGCTTTCGCAGAGTCCTCATCTGGGTTACCTGTAGCAACTTGATTCCTTTCGTCATCAGAATCCGTGATTAAAAACGCTGAACCGCACAATCGTTGAACTTTTATCTTTGTGTATAGGCTTTCGCTATCTGGTTCATCTAAAAATGACCAGTGGACAATGTTTCCCCCGCTATACTCTACGAAGGAGTAGTGAAGGTCTTCGGAGTAAGGTGTAAGGTTGTTGCTGGCTATATAGGTAGAGAGTATTCTTTGGATATAAATTCTGTCGGAGACACCCTCAATCCATATGGTGCAATTCGAGAGGAACAGGCTTGAGTTTCTGCAGCCCAGTATATTTAGAAGAGACAGGTCACCATAAGATGATTTTCTGATCTCAGTAACCTTTTGGGATTCGTTTTTTCTGAAATCAAAGACGGAAATGTCATCGTATTCCATTGTTAAGTCTAGTAGTGCAGGTGAATGGCTGGTAATAAAAAATTGATGATTTGGTAGGTGTTGATGGATTGCTTTAATAAGGATTCTTTGCATTCCTGGGTGCAAGTTCAATTCAGGCTCTTCAATGAACCCCATTGCTGGTAGGTGGCGTTTTGAAAAAAATGGCAGTGTTAGTATTAATATGGCCTGAATGCCATCACCTAACTCATGTATCGGGAATTCATCATTCCCAATTTTTATATAGGGGATTCCGGCTTCAATGGAGGGTGATGTTTTAGGGATTATTGAAACATCTTGCCCTGTGAAGAAGTTGTCAGATAAGAATTTTTCGAATTCAGCAGCGTTTGCTCTTTCCTCGTGATCCCCGAGGAGCAGGTTGACAAATGTTTTGTTTATATCTTGGCCAGTAAATATCTCTAATTTGTCTATGTTTATATTGTTAAAATAATCCTCCTTTGTTCTTCTCTTGTAAGCATCGTTCTCTTCGTTTATTCGGCGGACTCCCCTTAGAGTTGGGATGTAAATTTTTTCAAAATCTATGAGGCTTCCCATTACGTAAGAAATTAGCTCGTCAGGATTTTTTAGGTTTTTATCCTGGATTATTGCTCTAGTAGATTGAGGTATTATTCGTGACTGTCTGTTATTGTGGGATATAGATAACTCTCTTCCGAGTATTGCTGATAAGCTTCTGGATGTAGGGTTTCTGTCTAGTGGACCCTTTAATAAAAATTCTTTCTTATTCATTATTGATAATACTTGTTCAATTACCTCAGTGTTTTGATGATCTATAACATTGGTGTATCCGGAGTCTTGTACTTCCTTGATTATCGCGCCTACTAGCGTAATTATTTCTTCTGGTAAATAATTAATTGGATCGGTTGTGAATGAGAAGTCGTCAGAAAACAATGATCTTAGCAATCTGCTTTTACCAGCATTATTTTTTCCAATAAATATGTTTAATTTTCCTAGGTCTGAAAGTGTCTCTTCGAGGATTTCACCATCTTCGCCCAGTAATTGATATTCAGTTTGAGGAGATAGTTTTATTTTCTCGGAATTTATTCTTCTAGTTATTTGTGATCCATCGGCCATAAATATTCCTTATCATTCCCCAGTCTGAATGGCCCATATGACTCGCGAGCCATGCTGGGTTGTAATTTTCTGAAAGCATCTGTGATGCGAAGGTATGCCGCATCTGATAGCATTCGCGGTATTTTACGTTGGCTGCCTTTAGTGCAGGTATCCAGATGCGTTTTCTAAAAGGTTGGTCTGATG
>JBFHGF010000398.1:0-3237 GCA_041583335.1 Bacteriovoracaceae bacterium | reverse complement strand
TTAAAAACACTAAGGGCCAACTCTTCAAGGTTGATATCGGGAACAAAGTTTTGAGCAATTGTGGTTACACGCCACTGTAGATTTTTAACGGAAAGTTTAACACCTGAAAGGGTATAGAAATCACTCCCTTTCCTGAATACATAATCTCCCTTGGCATAGGTTGCGGCAACTTCATCTCGCATTCCTTTCCACTCTTGAAAACTAATTTGCTGTGCTCCTTCCATGTTGAAGGCCGCTTTATAAGTTCGTTCATGACCAGTTAGTCGCGAAGGAATAAGGCGTATTTTATTCAGGTCGATTTGACCTAAGAACTTATAGAGATTCTCTTCATCATCGCTAATCGTTTTGAAGTCACCATACTTCTTAGATTCATAGCTGAGAATATAGCGGGTAGATTCCTCTATAAATTTTGAGAGGTAGTGGCGATCAGAGAAGCTCGCTGGATTACGGTTGGAGTGGTGAGCACAAGAAGTACTCAGTAGTATTAGGGCCAGTAGGATAAGTCTTTTCATGACGTTTTATCGGATACATGGCCCCAGTTCTTGAGTGAAATACTCAGAAATAATGTAAGTGATTAAATTTCCATAAGTTTGATCTTCGTTCGTTTCTTCTCATCACCTCTCATGAATTGAATCGTTACTTGATCACCAACACTATATTTATCGAGGACGTTGAAAATTTCATCATAGTTATTCACTTCTTGGCCATCAATCTCAAGCAGAATATCGCCTAGTATATAGCGACCGCGACGATCTTTTTGCATTCCTTCAAGGCCGGCTTTTGCCGCAGGAGATTTAGGATCGACATACTTAACGACAATTCCTTTTTCAATTCCAAAATAGTGTTTGAGTCGCTCTTCAAGCAAACCAATACCTAGCCCTGGTCGCTTTACTTTTCCATGTTTAATAATCTGAGGAACAATGGACTTAATGGTATCGATGGGAACAGAGAAGCTAACTCCAGCAGAAGAGCCTGAAGCAGAGAAAATCATCGTATTCATCCCAATCACATTTCCTTGTGAATCATAGAGAGGACCACCAGAGTTTCCTGGGTTAATGGAACAATCGGTTTGAATCATACCAGTAATGTGAACACCACCGATTCCTTGAATCTTTCTTCCGGTCGCGGAAATAATACCTGAAGTGATAGTGTGATCGAGACCAAAGGGGTTACCAATGGCCATGGCCTTTTGGCCAACTAATAGGCTCTTAGATGTGCCTGGGGTAACAGGGTAGAGCTTCTTAGGTTTTTGTTTAAGCTTGAGTACGGCTATATCTTTTTGGGGATAAGCTCCCACAACTTCAGCTTCATAGGTTTCTTTGTCTTTATGAAAGGAGACCACAAAACTATCTCCTCCTTGAATCACGTGAAAGTTCGTCACGATATGACCATCTTTATCCCAAACAAAACCTGAACCAGCACCGGCCGGAACTTCAAGTTCTTCAGAATGAAACCACCAACCGGAGCGAGCAATTCGCATATTGCTTACGTTCACTACGGAATTAACATTGCGCTGAAACACGCCAATCGTATTCTTTTCACTATCAAGAAGCCTAGAAGATTCAACTTCCTTTAAAATTTCTTCGGCAGTTGAGGTTTTCGACGTGGAATCATCATCACTGCCAAAGAATGCGTAGGATGACAGAGGCGATAGGGGTGATAGTAGGGCCAAAGTTAAAAGACCACATTTAGCAGTTCGCCACAACGAGCTAGAACTTTGATTTTTCATTGTGAAAGATCCTCCTTCTCAACACTGGTTCACTCTACGAATATACTCATTTTCGGTTTGAATTCTACAAAGTTTGTGCAAACTCTCTGTAATTTTTGGTAAGCTAGGGAAAACATAACTCGTAATAGGGGATAAGTCCTTGGAAATAAAGTACTTTAATAGAGAAAAAGAAGCGGTTGAAACAGAAAAAGTCTACGGGGCAGAGGCCGTCAACTGGCTCTATAACTCCGGCTCAGGGAAGATTTTGACCCAACTTTTGGTAAAGCGACCTTTAAGTAAAATCTATGGGGCGATCCAATCAAGTGGCATGACGAAGAAGAAAGTGAAGCCCTTTATTCAAGATTTTCATATCAATATGGATGAGTTCCTTCCTGAAGAGGGAAGAGATATGGATTCTCCCTATTCAAGTTTTAATCAATTTTTCATCCGTCGCTTCAAAGACGGAAAACGACCTTTTGTGGCCGCTGATGAACTGCCTGCTTTTTCAGAAGCGCGCTACTTTGGATATGAAACATTAACCGATGATGAGAGCATTCCGGTAAAAGGGAAGTACTTAACGGCCAAAGCGCTTTTGGCCAATGAGAAGTGGGCCTCTACTTTTGAAGAAGGACCGTGTTTGTTGGCGCGCTTATGCCCTGTGGATTATCACCGTTTTCACTTTCCTGATGATGGTGAAATTCTTGATTTCTATCCTGTTGAGGGAGCGTTGCACTCCGTAAATCCTTTGGCCTTGAAGAAAGTTCCCGAAATATTTTCTATCAATGAAAGGGCGGTAACGATTCTAGAAACTCAAAACTTTGGAAAGCTTGCCTATGTTGAAGTCGGTGCCATTTGCGTTGGAAAGATTGTTCAATCGCGTGAGATGAAAGGTAGCTTTAAACGTGGTGAAGAGAAGGGCTACTTTCTCTTTGGCGGATCTACCGTAATTGTTCTCGGTGAAAAAGGTAAGTGGAAACCTGATGATCTTATTATCGAAAAGACCAAACAGGGAATGGAAGTCTATCAAAAGCTTGGATCACGTCTAGGCGTTAAACTCTAATTGCCCATGAACAAAGAAATGGTCTGAAGGATACAGGCCATTTCGATTTTCTTTAATGAGTTCAATTTTTTCACAATTAATCTGATCCGTATGCAAGAGCCAATCAATACGAGTGGCCTCGCCAGTAGGATCTTGCCCATCAAATTTATGAAAACTGGTCTCTTCCTTAAGGTTAAGATTAAACCAAGGGTCACAGAGATTGGGTAAATGTTTAGTGAGTTCGCGTCTAACTTCACCAAGGGGAGAGGCATTGAAGTCACCGGTAAAAATAAAGGGCAGCAATTCACGATTAACTCTAATAGACTCGGTAATGAGGACGCGCGCCTGCTCAATTCTTGTCTCTTCTTTAATGTGATCGAGATGGCAATTGATATAGAAGAAAGAAGTCGCTGTCGGTTTGTGTGTGGCCTTAATCCAAGTTGATAAGCGAGGAAATGCAGAATCAAAGTCTTTGCTACCCGCTTGATAG
>JBFHGF010000397.1:0-3242 GCA_041583335.1 Bacteriovoracaceae bacterium | reverse complement strand
GGATAGATTTCAAGAGACTCATAAAGTCCCATACGGCAAAACAGTGGTACTCCATGAAAACACGAATATCTCTAATCGTTTTCAATGATTGGTACACGGGGTGGGCCACTAATTGTTGATGATGTTCTGCAATAATTTTTTCCATAATCTGCACCCTATCAAAGTGGTTGAGAAGTCGCCACTCAAAAAATGCGCGACACAATATTTATTAGAAAATATCTAGGATATTTCCACTTAACAAGGTAAATAATTAGTCAAAGTAATGGAGTTTTTAAAATGTATAAGTGGATCATAATCAATGGGGCGGTTCTTAATCCCCAGTCAGATAAGAAATGTGAGTTTTTCAAAGATGGTGTGATTGTCCTAAAAAGGTCATTAAATCAATATGTTATCGAAGAAGTTGGGCCAGCAAAGCTCATCGCTAAGTATGAAAAGAAGCGCTCAATTAAGGTTTATGACTATAAAGGCCATATGATCATCCCTGGTTTACTCGATCTTCACTTTCATTGGGTTCAAAAAGATGTCACAACCATGCCCAAAGATAACCTTCTGAAGTGGCTCGAAAATTTCACCTGGCCCACTGAAGCTAAGTTTAAGGATAAGAAATTTTGTAATGCTGAGGCCAAAGAGTTTAGTAGGGAACTTCTGAAGAACGGAACTCTAGGCGGTGCTTGTTATGGCTCGATTCATGGTCACTCCGTTGATGCGGTCTTTAAGTACTTCACTGGGGATTACTTTGTTGGAAATGTTCTGATGACGATGAATTCACCCGAGTATCTCTTGCAGTCAAAGGCCAATGCAAAGAAGCTAATGGATAACTTATCGCAAAAGTATAAGAAGAATTATGTCGTTACTCCTCGCTTTGCTCCCACGACAGATGAAGAAGTCATGTCCTATGGAGCTCGCGTGCAAAAGAAATGCAACGGACTTATTCAAAGCCACTTATGTGAGACTGAGAATGAAATTGATTGGGTTCTCTCTATTTTTCGCGAACGTAAAGGTTTTGAAGATGTGAAATCCTATAGTGAAATCTACCAGCGCTGTGGCCTACTTGGTAAGAAAACGATTATGGGTCATGGAATCTATCTCTCTCCTGAGGATATCCAGATACTCAAAAAAACGGATACGGCCGTAGCTCATTGTCCGACATCAAATGCCCCCGTTAAAGATAAAGGTCTTGGATCAGGTCTATTTGATTTTAAAATGGCCGAGAAGAATAAAATTCGCTGGGGACTTGGAAGTGATATTGGTGCTGGTCCATTTATTTCTATGCTGGATGTAATGGAGAGCTTTGTTCAACAAAATAAAGGCAAGAGAGAGGCGACTTATATTAAGGCACTTTTTAGGGCTACTTTGAAGAATGCCGAAATTCTTGGGATTGGTAAGTCATCTGGAAATTTTGAAAAAGGAAAACTAGGAAACTTGGTTATCTTAAAAGCATTTGAGATGGGAGAGGATGTAAAGAAAGCAGAAGATGCTCTCTCTTCTTTTTTTAAGTCAGTAAAGAAACGAGATGATTTTCGTAATCAAATAGAAAAGGTCTTCTTTCACGGAAGTGACGTCATTTAGGTCATATTAATAGACCTATGTGGCCACGAATCTAGAATTTTTCATTGTCCGAAAAAGCTGATTAATATCTGTCTATTGTTAAGATATGCATCATAACTTTTTTGGCGTTAGACTCATAGAATAGTTTGAGTTTAATTCAAGGAGATCTTTATGAAAGCAGTAAAGTTCGTAGGTGTTGGAAAGGAACCCGAAGTTATTGAAACAGAGGTTCCTACACCGAAACCTGGAGAGATTTTAGTTAAAATTGGAGGGGCCGGTGTTTGTCACTCTGATCTTCACGTCCTCCATCAAGGAATTGGCATTGATCGCTCTTTTACCCTAGGTCATGAAAATGCAGGCTGGGTTGAGGCCGTTGGAGATGGTGTTACTCAATGGAAGAAAGGGGATGCAGTTGCCATTTATGGACCTTGGGGTTGTGGTCATTGTCATGCCTGTATGGAGTCTTTCGAGAATTATTGTGAAAACTGGTCTCCAGGTAAAAGTTATGGTGGTGGGCTAGGTGAAGATGGTGGTATGGCCAACTACATGATTGTTCCTTCGCCTAGACTTCTCGTTCCACTCGGGACACTTGATCCTAGGGATGCAGCACCTCTAAGTGATGCGGCACTTACTCCCTACCATGCAATCAAAAGAGCGTTGCCTCTTCTTACTCCTGATTCAACGGCCGTGGTTCTCGGTGTTGGAGGTCTAGGGCATATGGCCGTCCAAATCCTAAAGGCAGTGTCAGGGGCGCGAATTGTTGCGGCCGATGTAAGTGAGTCTAAGCTTGATTTAGCTAGACAACATGGGGCTGACCTCGTGGTTAATTCATCAGATAAAGATGTCGTGAATAAGATTTTGAAGTTCACGGGAAATCGCAAAGCTCAGCTTGTGCTCGACTGTGTTGGGGTTCAGCCAACAGTGGACCTTGGTGCGCAGCTCCTGGGATTTGACTCTCATTGGACGATTGTAGGAATGGGAGGAGGCCAATTTCAGTGGCAGGCGATGGCGACTCCTTTTGCGAGTATGTTGAATATGCCTTATTGGGGTTCTCGTACCGAGCTAATGGAAGTTTTAAAACTTGCTGAATCTGGTAAGATTAAGGCCCATACCACTCATTATTCGATTGATGACATTCAAGGTGTATATAAAGATCTTGAAGCCGGAAAAATTGATGGTCGTGCTGTAATTATTCCTAACCCCTAATTGTTTCTATAGTGAGGCATTGTCTATGTGATGGAGCCTCACTTTAAAAAGTAGTTTAGCCACCATAGATTAATAAGACTTATTCCAGTCGTCATGCGATAGATTTCATTTTTTTTGAGCCAAAGATAAGTAGGCGTAGCCTTAACATGGATAACGCTTTCAAGTGCAGGTGAGGTTTCAATAAATTGAAAATCATAGTGGTGATTTTTGATAAACTCTTTAATGATCCCGGATTTTTCAAAAGGGTTATAGGCCAATACTTGGGAAGCCTTTATTTCTTTATTATCGATAGAGTTTTGCAACCTCTTCATTTCAAGTTTACAAGGGGCGCACCAAGTGGCCCAAAATAAAACTACGGAATTGCCTTGAGTTGGAAACTCCAAGGGCGTGCCAGTCTCAATGAGTTTCGACTCCATCTTCTCAAGCTTTGTTCCTTGCATTTGAAAGTTATTAAATAGGTTTGGGCCTTGGATAACGAGGAAGAAAGC
>JBFHGF010000396.1:0-3268 GCA_041583335.1 Bacteriovoracaceae bacterium | reverse complement strand
GTGAAAAATATATTTTTCACTATGGTGATGAAAAACAAAACCTTCATTTTTCTAAGGTCGATTGGAATAGAGTTAATCAACCTAACTTTGCATTTTTAGATAATCATATTCTAAAAAGCGAAGTTGCCCAACTTATTATGAGAAGGGCTGCCGGTAATGTTGGTGGACTCAATATTGACGACTTGAAAGATGATTTGATTGAAAAAAGTTATACTGTAAAGGTTCTCAATGATTACAGCATTGGACATATCTCTGATATTGTTTTGAATTTCGCTGTGGAAAGAGAAGTTAACCCTACTCTAGTGAGACCTTACGTTTTAAATTTATTGAACTTTATGACTTCATTGGCCAAGGTTGGGGTGGTTTCCTATCCTATCGACCTCGATTGTGGATTTTCTGAGGATACTTTCTTTATTCAAGCCCACTGTAAAAATAATGATTTTGTCATAGAGAATATTCTCGATACTTTAAAGGAAGGGCCTGTTGGTGGTCAAAGCGGACAGTTTGAAGATATTCTGAAATACACAGATCTTCTTAATGCATTCACGATCGGTTCAACTCAAAAACTCATTATTACGGGATGTTGGTTCTATGACGGTGTTTGGAATGAAAGAGGAAAAGACTTTTCTTCACTCGTGATTCATGATGTCCAATCTCTGAACTTAACTTCTTTGGATATTGATAATTCTGTAAATCCTTTAATTAATCACTCTCTAGAGAATATTGCCAAGTTAAAAGTATCTGCGGCGATGCTTCCTGAAAAATACAAAGTGAAGGAAGGAGAGGAGGTTGTTGAGGCAATCAATCCCGTTAAAATTAAGAATATTTTCAACTTTTTAAAGAATAAAGTTAATATGCCCATGGCAAAGGGGTTTTCTGTTGATGACTTAGAGGAACTCCTTAAATCGTATCCTGATGAAACTAAAATTTCCTCTATAAATAAAGAAGAGAAAAATGAACTAGTAGAATTGCTAAAAAGTAATGCTGACTATGACACTCTCAATGAAGATGTTCAGAGAGTTAAGGGGAAGATTGCACAAGAAGATTATGTTTCTCAAATGATTAAAAATATTTCAAAAATGTCTGCAGGGGATGTGAAGACTATTTTTGATGGTGATCGGAATCTAAAAGAGAGTGTGACTCGAATAAAGGGAAGGAAGGAAGATTTATCAGAAGAGATAAGTCGTGTAAAAGGTTTTACAGAGAAGCATGGAAGTGACGTTCAAGTCGTTAAAGGCCATCATAGTAATGAGGGGACTGATGTTATCAAAGTTAAATCCCTAGATAGTTCTGGAACTGAAAAAGACGATATTCTTAAGGTGAAGTCTCTAGAGGGGGGTGACATTGGAGAGGAATCTTCTTCGCAAGTGCTCTCGGCAGAAAGTGAAGAAAAAGTGAATTCTTCAGAGTTTTTGAGCAGTGATGTTGAAAACTCTAGTTCTCAAGAAGAAATTCTTGAAAGGGTGAAAGCCTTTAATAATGATGCACATAATTCTAGAGAAGAAATTGCAAGGATTAAACAAGATAATATTGTCGATAGTGATAATGAAGTTTGGGAAGTTAAACGGCTCAATGTTATTAAGAAGATGCAAGAGGAACTTGCGAGTTCTGAAGATCTTACTCCTGAACAGGTTAATGAAAAGGTTGAAGAAATTATTCAAAGTGAACTCGGTGTTGAGAATGTTAAAAGTAAAGAAATTGTAGAGCAATTTTCTGATGATATCGCAGAGGAGTGGATTGGCCAAGGTGTCGACAATATCAATAATGAGATTAGACAGAGGCTCAAATTAGAAAAGGTTGAAGGCCAACTTGAGACTCGTGAAAAGCAAGTTGATAAAATGAAAGAGCTTATTACGAAGCTCAAAATTGAAAACGGTAATATCAATGCCGAACTTAGGGAACTTAAGAAAGAGAATAAGGCGATTGAGTTTAAGCTAAAGCAGAGTGAGGGGGCAAAGGTTCTTCCGGCCGAAGATTCACATGCTGAAGCCCATCAGAAAATAGAACCTGCTGTAAGTGATGTGAAGCTTGTAGAGTTGAAGGCCGAAAATGATAAGCTTCATGGCCAAATTGAAGCGCTTAAAAAACGTGTTAACTTCATGTATGAGAATTCTAGGGCCAATGCTGGAACAAACCTCAATACAAATGATATCCAGGCCATGGCCGATGAAAATGAAAGGCTTAAGAAGATGGCCGGAAGTCATCACACAGAGGTTGATAAGCTAAAAATAGAGAGAAGAGAATTTGAAGCTCTCGTTGAAAAGAAGAATAAAGAAATTGAAGCAAAAGATGAGCTGATTGCAAAGTATATTGCTGAAAGTGATAAAGGGAATGTTCAAAAAGTTGAAAAAGAGGTTAAGTCTCTAAATGAGACCATTAAAGAGCTCAATCAACAAAATAAAGAGGCCATTCTCAAGGCCAAATCATTTGAACAAAAATTAAAATTTGTTAATGCTCAACTTGATCGCTACAAGTTACAAGATAAGAAGAAGTCTTCTTCGGGAAGTTCTGCAAATTC
Organism: Bacteriovoracaceae bacterium; assembly: GCA_041583335.1. Lineage (GTDB taxonomy): Bacteria > Bdellovibrionota > Bacteriovoracia > Bacteriovoracales > Bacteriovoracaceae. The sequence goes on along the minus strand of JBFHGF010000396.1, from coordinate 750 downwards.
TGCTGCTGACTTGAAGTATAAGACTCAAATTAAGAAGCTCGAGACCATGCAGGATAAAATGAAGCTAACCTTGAGTAAGTCTCAAAAAGAGTTGGCCGAGAAGAAAACAGAACTTCATAAGGCCACTTTGGAAAATAAGACCTTGGCCGTAAAGATGAGGGATTTAGAGAAGAAATTAGACGTCTTAGGTCGTAAAGCTTCTTAAATCGTTAAAATTTTTCATTTTTTCTCAAAAAAGAAACTTTCAACTTGTCAGAACTCATTACTTGGAGTAAAAATATCTCCACATTTCAATCAGAAATTGCCGCAGTGGTGAAATTGGTAGACACGCTAGACTTAGGATCTAGTGCCTTTGGCGTGGGGGTTCAAGTCCCTCCTGCGGCACCAAAAAAAATTCATATATATTAAGCCCGTCTTTGAGAACTGGCTTTTTTTTGCCTAAAATAACCAACCAGAGACTCTAACTCGCGACCGCGAGTTTGCCGGACCGAAAAAACGTGACTCAACGTCACGTTTTTACTTCTTGGAAAAGACCTACACGACCATCTCCGCTAGAGCCGAGTTAGGGCCGGAGTCGCTCTTTGCACTAAACCTAGCTCATTTTAAATAGGATCTTCTCACTTAATGGTGGACTGCACCGCACTCAAGCCTTCAACTACAAGCATACAATACTTTCAATCGGTAATTTTTGAATGACCTATATCCGTAAGCCCGCTTCTGGAGCTGCTTACAGACATTGTTAAACCCCTC
>JBFHGF010000395.1:0-3284 GCA_041583335.1 Bacteriovoracaceae bacterium | reverse complement strand
CTATGTGATTGCGGCCTTTGTTCCGCTCTTCCTAGGATTGGATTATTTTAGAAGAAGAGCAGATGAAGAGGCGATGGAAGAAATCTCAAAAGAATCAGACCGTCTTCTCAGTGAAGATGGAATTAGCCTTACTACCGTTAAGCCTCTAATTGTGAGTGCTCTTAATGTTATGGGACTAAGTAAACTTGCTCAACTTTTTGAAGTGGCCCTGATTAGAAATCAGGCGGACATTAAAGTTGATGTGGCCGCAGGAGTACAAGTTCCTGCCCAGAACAATAAAGTGGCCCGTGAAGAGCAGATCGAAGAAATGTGGACACGTCCTACTGCAGCCCAGACTTCTGTTGAAACGCAGGAAGAAGCTCAAATGGTGAAAGGGCCACTTTCTACCAAAGTGGTTGGAGAAGAGATTGAACTTGAAGATAGGATTGCTACGGTTGTGGATCTCCTCTCTTCTAAAGTTTTTACGATGGGGATTAACCTCGACATTAAATCGGAAGAGGTTAAGGTTTATGGTGAAGAGGAAGCTCTCGATCAAGTGATTTACCATATTTTAACGAATGCTATCGATAATTATGATTTTGAAGATCCTAAGAAGTATCTCAGCGTAACTGTGAGAAAACTTGGATCTACCGTATTTCTCGATATTTTTGACTCAGGAAGACAGTTTTCAAAAGAGTTCTTGAGACAAAGTAAAGGTCTCGCCACTGGGATTCTTGAGCACACCGATCTTGCCATCGCTCAGGGCCTAATTGATGACATGGGGGCGAAAGTTTCCTTTGATAATGTAGGCAATGAGGATGGTCAGCACGTAGGACGTAAAGTACAAGTGGTTCTGACAGCTGTTGAAGATCGTAATAAGAAATCTAAAAAGTCGAAGAAGGTGACCCGTGTTGAAAAGGGAACCAAAAGAGAAATTTTAGATAGAATGAATTCTTAGAAGTATCTCTTCTTATGTTTGGGGTAAATATCCTGTGGGAGAATTTGCCTCAACATCACTTTAAATTCCTGCTCATCTAGGGAACTCGAAAATAAGTAATCCATAAAATGATTAAAGAGCTTATTTCCTTTCATTAGAAATTCTTCATAGATAATCTCTCCCCAATAGAAACCAATTTTACGAGCAGCTTCATGAAGAATGAAGAGTTTGTTGTGATTCACAATATCTTTTAAGGCATTAGCGCCTGCAAGCTCAACTGTATCAATCGACAAGCGTAGGATGGCCATCTTTTGCAGGTCTTTAATATCGGCCTTCTCAAGAACTTCATATTGCCCGCGAAAGTCTCCATAGAGGTCACACTTACGGTAGGGGTTGATGATTTTAGAAGAGAGAAAGCCAATAGCATTAGTTTTAATAATGGCGATATACTTTTCATAACTCTTTGAGTTTATCCAGAGCTTGTCATCTTCAAGGCCCAGTTTTTGATGGATGAGGTGTTCGAGATGAACTCCGGCCAATTGACCCATGCGATTGATGGAGTAAGAAGAGCAGTAGTAACTTGAGCTCAAGGGGATTCTAAACACCCTTCCTTCTGCAACCAAACGTTCAAAGAAAGTAATGAGTGAGCGCTTGGAAAGTGCAGCAATTTTCTCAGTAACAATTTCAAGTTTCTGATGTTCATAAAGATTAAAGTCCTCAAGGTCTTCAAATTCTATTTTATCTTCAAGCTCTAGCGTCTCTCGAATCTTCTCACATAAGAAGAGAAAGTTCTCTGGAACGTTAGAGTTTAGATAGAGTACCCCTTCATTGAAGAGGTAGTCGTTGATCTCTAGCTCGGGACTATCGGCTAGGTTTTCATACCAATAAATCATACTCTCATACTTAATCCAGGGAGGGGCTGAAAGTAGTGCAAATTCATTGTCTTCAAAGGAGATGATTTGGTTATGTTTCTCAATATTGATTTCATTGAGTTTCCAATACACTTCATCTAAGTTTTGATGAATGATGACATCTTGATAGTTTTCTATGAGGGGGGAGAGCTTTTTAGAAACCATTTGAGGAAGTTTATTACAAACGATATGAAGCTCTCCGAAGAGCACAAGAAGACGTGACTCGGGATTTTTTTGGAAGAAGTGACCAATCTGATCGGCCGCCCTCTGATCCCTTTCTCTGAGTCCACCTTCCGTATTGAGGGCAAGTACTGCCACATTATTTTCACGCGCCATTTGAAAGAAGGGGCGATAATAAACCCAGGGAAAGCGCCAAGACTCGTGGTATTGAATTTCTTCAAGAAACTCTAGCTCAGTAATATGGCGAGCGAGATAATCATCGATGGCCAACTGATGCTTTTGATCGACAAACTCAACACCTAGTGAGAAAGCTTTTTTTTGTTTAATTAAGTTTCGAATGAGGCGCTCTAGATTTCGCGAATTTTGATCAAAGCTGTGAAAGTCACCCAGATAAACGACGTGACTAGAGTTTATTCGGTCAAAGAGCTGCTCCATAGAGGACTGCTCAAAGTCGCGAGAGGCATATTTACGTTGATTTTTTTCGTATTGAATAAGTTCTTTGGAAACTTCTCCTTCTAGAGATTTGGCCTTTTTCTTTAAATGACGGTAGATGGATTTGTGAAGTTCCCAAACCTTATCGATTTTATTCATATACTCTTATCTTACTCAGAAAATGAATGAATAGGGAGATTTTCTAATGATTTAAGTCTTATACTTGAGCAATTTGCTTACTGAAGGCACGAGCAATTCTTTGGTGTGCATCTTGGTAGGCGAAGTGCAATCCAGACTTCACTTGATTGTATCCAGTGAGTACCGATTTCAATTCGTCGTGTTTAGGGATCTCAAGATTTTGAAGAATAAGCAGTAGGGGATGTCCTGTCGCTTGAGAGAGTATAAATTGGATAAAGTGAAGAGTTTCACTTTCGGCATGGAATCGAATCAAAAGCTTTTGAGGACCATAGAGTTCCAAAGTACTGTCGTCACCATTTTCAACTATTTTCATACTGGCCAATGGACATTCCAGCTCATCTTTGTGGTCAATAAGAAGCTCAGTATAAACCTCTTCATTAGGGTAGATGGTCTCTGTCTTTAATTGAGAAAGTGCTTCAATAAGCAGCGGGTTAGTGAAGTTATGCTCTCTATGTCCACCATCATTAATTTTCTCAAGGGCCGATCTCAGAGTTAGCTTTAAATGACCAATAAGGCTGAGGTAGAGCCAAGTCTGCTGTTCCTTGAGGTAGTCAATCTTAGAGAGTTCTTGAAGAATTTTCTGTTCCAATTGTTCTGGATGAGTGTTGAGAAGTTCTTCTTCACTAATATTGAAGAACCAGTACTTT
>JBFHGF010000394.1:0-3290 GCA_041583335.1 Bacteriovoracaceae bacterium | reverse complement strand
GCTCCTTTTTGCCTATCTCGGATGGTGCGAGCAAGGCCAATGATGTCCTGTTAAGTTCATTCTTTTCACAGAGCAACCCTTTTCAAAATAATTTCGAAGTGACTCTGCTGCTCTTTATCGATCAGATGATGATGGAAACAGAGGATCTAAATTCTCTAAGAAAGCAATACCTGGAGCGTTTTCCTATTTACGATGTTGTTTTCATAAAGAAGGACATTTTGGGAACTGGACTTAAGAGAGTAGGACAACTTCTTTTAAATTTTTTTACCCATTATCCTTTGACCGCTAGTTTCTTTGATCTTAGAGAAAATCGTGGCGTTCTAGAGGAATTAGCAGAGCAATCCTTCGATTACGTACTGTGTGATGGACTTCATCCTTACTGTGGTCTACGTAAGATATTTAAGCGGTCTCAGTTTATTTACCGCTCCCACAATGTTGAATACAATTTATGGAATCTTGATTCGCTCCATTTTATTACTAAAATGATTCTACGCCAACAGGGCAATAAGATGAAAGAGTTGGAAGGAGACCTTATCACTCATGCTAAGGGCATTTGGTGTATATCTGAAGAAGACCGCCTTAAGTACCTTTCCGACTTTTCAACATCTGCTCCTATAGAGCATAAAATTGACTTCCTTCCAATGGCCCTTCCTTTTAAAAAGATAAAGCCAGCTCTGAACTCTTCTGGTTATCATTTTCTCTTCTTAGGAAAACTCGATTGGCATCCTAACCAGGAAGGACTCCTTTGGTTCTTAAGGGAAGTGGCGCCTAAACTTAATTCTAAAGTATCGATTTCTATTGCAGGTAAAGGGGACTTTCCCTATGAAGAATTCTCCAAGAAAGACAATATCTCCTTTCTTGGTTTTGTTGAAGATCTTGGGCCTTTATACGAAGAGTGTGATGCCTGTTTGATTCCTATCTTTTCAGGATCGGGCACGCGAATAAAAGTTCTTGAAGCACTGGCCCATGGCCTTCCACTTATCTCCACATCATTTGGCATACAGGGCAGTGGTATGAATGCCAATCATTGCACCATTACTGATGAATCTGAAAAATGGGTGAATTATTTAAATAAGTGGGATCGTGTCGCTGCTCATAGTAAGGCATCCCTGGCGCAAAGGGAGCTTGCTTCCTTATATGGGGATGAGGCCATTCAAGTTTCTCTACAAAAAGTTATTTCTTAAGAAGGCCCTGATAGAGGGTAAGCGTTTTCTCTACCCAATTTTCAATGGAGTATTTCAGGCGTTCATCTTGCTTATGGGCCATTGTATAGCTCTTCTTATCTACGTTTAAAGATTCTTCGAGGACATCGTACCATTTCTTATTCATAAGGGAGAAGTCCACCTCTTTAACATGGGGAGGTCCGATGTCAATGAGATATGCGTTCTCTGGGTTGCACATATACTCGAGCGCTCCGACCTTATTGGCGATAATTGGGGTTCCCAAACAAAGGGCCTCGATCACGGTCATGGGCATTCCTTCAGAAAGGCTTGGCAAACACAGATAGTCGGCCTGTTCTATAAACTCAAGAATTTTTTCTTGGTGGCCATGAAAGTAGATATTCTTAAAGCTTTCGTATTTTTTTTGACACTGTTGGAGAAGCATACCGTCTCCAACCACATGAAGTTCCATTTCGTGGTGTGATTCACTCACTTTACTAAAGGCATAGAGCAGAGTTTCGGGGTTTTTCTCTGGCGACAGGCGACCTAGGTAGAGGTAAATTCTCTTCGCCCTTTGATTGGGGCGATTCACTGCCTCGGCCATTGCTTGCGCTGGTAGAGATAACATATTCGTGATCTCTGTTGTCTTCTTAACTCCATGACATTGCAGCCAACGGGTCATAACAGGGGAGAGGGAGACCACTTGATCGCATAATTTCATGATCAAGAGGGCGAGACCTTCATTGAAGATCACCTTTCTAGTATGTCCGGTATTACCATGGTGGGTATGCACCAGTTGAAGTTTACGTCTTGTTATTAATTTGGAGATAAAAGCATAGATCAATGCTTTATAGCCATGGCTGTGGATGATTTGAATATTTTTTCTCTCGATCAGCTGCCTTAGCTTTATGATCAGTTTTAGGTCAAGGGGAGAGGACGATCTCAGGAACTGGATTTGTTCTGGGTTCTCAATCGTATCGCTAAACTCTTTTGCAAATTGTGGAGCACTGTCTTCCTCAATAAGTCCCAAGTAGTGCTTCTGCCCGGCCATCGCATTATATCCGGTAGAGACCACCTTTTCGGCGCCTGCCATTTTTCCTGGTGCAAATAGGGTGAGTAAGTTTATATCCATGACTTCACTTAACCTGTGACATGATCTCTAAATTTATATTTAGCTCTCTTTACTATTATATGGAAAATAAAGAATCCCGCAGCATATAAAGGAGCACAGACTAGTAGCCATTGAATATCACTGCTAAAGTTCTCTTCACAGGTGAGAGCGAATATCGTGAGAATGGAGTTTATGGCGATATTGGTTCCATAGGCGGCAAAGGGAATAAGCTTTAAGACAGAAGTCTTGGTATGGGTTGCAGTATAAAAGAGTCCCCAGATCTTAGGCATAAATTTGAAGAAAACGGAGAGGATGAGTGCATAGAGCGCACCATACTGTTTAGCGGTTAGGGCAACACTTATCAGCGATAGGGGGGTGATCACTAGGTAGACTTTGAGGATCCATTTGGTCTTTCCCGAAGCCCGGGCCACTGTGTCGTGGGGGATGATATAGGCCAAGTAGCTAAAGGCAAAAACTTTAAGATAGCGCACACTTTCAAGATATTCGTCAGTGAAGAGAAGACGCAAAATGGGAGTGCTAAAGATAAAGAGGCCAAAAACTGCTGGGATCATTAAGTAAGAGATATCTTCTTGGGCCTTTTTAAAGCTGCTGGCCATTTCACTTATTTTCGATTCATGCCATAGCTTACTAAGCCTGGGCATCAAGACCTTACTTACAGACATCTCAAGAATGAGCAGAGGAGGAACCATAAGGCATCCCATTGAATAGAACGCAAAATCCCTGGGGCTCAAATAAGAAGAGAGGGTGAGCATATCAATTTTATCGAGAAAGAAGCCAAGTATCCCTGCGGTAGACATAGGAGCGCAGTAAGTAAGGACTTCCTTGAGTTTGGGACGATCTACTTTAAACGTAAGGATTTTGGCCTTCATCCCTAGAGTTAGGGAGAGCAGTAGCTTTAATAGGAAACTCAGGCCAAAGAAGTAGAACGTGGTATTTACGTCACGAGTGTAATAGGCACAGGAAATAATCCCAATACTTTTAAAAACTTCAAAGCTGCT
>JBFHGF010000393.1:0-3298 GCA_041583335.1 Bacteriovoracaceae bacterium | reverse complement strand
CGAGGCTGATCAACTGGCATCTCAGACTTATATTCTTCAAATCTCTTCTTAAGTTTCTCTTCAACATTTTGCTGAAAAGTCTCGGAAAGTGATTCAATCTTCGAGTAGTGTTCAACATAAGTTATCTTATGGTTAGAGATAACTTCTTTAAGCTTCTCACCTTCAGAAAGTCTAGAGGCCATTAAATTTTCTACGGCCTTACTAAAGGCCACAACGACCATATCGGAAAGTTCTGTATCTTTAGATAGGTCCTGCTCAACCATAAACTCACTTCTTAAAAAGTCAGTGGGTTTAATCTGCAAGGGCTCTTCATCGAGAATAGACTTCATTTGGGCAACGAAGTCTTTTACTTTCTTTTCATCAATATCATTAAACTTAGAACTGGTTTCTGATCTTTTAAAATTAACAAAGATATCAAAACTTCCACGCTTTACTTGAGCAAAGAGAAGCTTCTTAAGATCCAACTCAAGTGAGTTGAAAAGCGAAGACATTTTAAATCGAGTATCTTTGAAACGATGATTTACAGATTTAATCTCGGCAGTAACTACATACTTATCGCTTTCCACTTCTCCACGACCAAATCCTGTCATCGAATAGATATTCATTTTTCCTCGCTTTAATTTAGAATAAAAATTTTATTGAAAAACTTTAAAGTCACCATCTTCATGAGTATCAATGGTCTGATTCCCCATTCTTCTGAATTTTTCAAAACGACTATCCATCAGCTTTTTCTTACTCATTTTTTGAAGTGCTTTCACTTCTTTGAGTAAAATCTTTTTTACTGTCTCATAGTTCGCTTCTGGATCTTTATGGGCACCACCAGAAGGCTCAGATACGATATCGTCAATCACACCCAGCTCAAGAGCTCGGTTTGGACCAATATCAAGTGAGTTCGCAGCAACTTCGGCCTTCTTGGGATCAGCCCAAAGAATCGAAGCACACGACTCAGGAGAAATCACGGAATAAATTGAGTACTCCATCATTAATACACGATCAGCGATGGCAATCCCGAGCGCTCCACCGGAGCCACCTTCTCCAATAACAAGAGAGAGGATCGGAACTTCAATATCAAACATCTCGGCCAAATTCTCTGCAATCGCACTTGATTGACCACGCTCTTCAGCTCCAATTCCAGGATAGGCACCGGGGGTATCAACGAAAGTAATCACAGGGATATCAAAACGAGAAGCTGTCTTCATAAGACGAATCGCTTTACGGTATCCTTCAGGTCTTGGCATTCCAAAGTTATGAGTAACCTTTTCTTTCGTTTTGCGTCCTTTTTCGATTCCAATCACACAAACTTTTCTATCACCAAGGTAACCAAAACCACCAATCATGGCCTGATCATCAGCAAAGTAGCGATCCCCAGAAACTTCATGAAAGTCTGTAATAAGGGCCTTGATGTAATCGACAGTATGAGGTCTCTTAGGATGTCTGGAAAGTTGAACTCTTTCCCAAGAGGTTAGATTCGAATAAATTTCATTCACAAGAGAGTTAACCTTCTTTTGCAGGGCCTTAATCTCTTTTGAAATATCTATTTCTGATTTTTTTTCAGCTTCTTGAAGCTCTTCGATTTGTTTTTCTAGTGCCTTTACCGGCTTTTCAAAATCAAGGGTAAAGTCATTCATTAGGTCGCTCATCGTCCACCTCGACGGTTGTATTCTAAAACGTTATTTTTCCCGCAACTTTATAAAAATTTAATCGAGAAAACAATGCTTTAGCCGTCAAGTTTAACGTATAAACCACTGAAAACACATTGCATTTTAGAGCGAATATCTCTTTTTTTAAAGAATTATTAGGATAGGCCTGTTACTGAACATTCCAGCCTTCGACTCGGCCACCTTCAAAATAGATGTAGCGCACAGCCCCATTACCATAGAAGGCCCATCGCTCATTTTCATTGGCGGGATTACCTGCAATATCAACACGGGAAGGTCTACCCCAAGATTGAATCACATCATCCTTACTCATTCCCATATTCAGGGTCTGACTATAAACCGGCTGCAAGGAGGCGAGACCTCTTGCTCCTTTCATATGATTCGCACTATAGCTTTTGAAATTTCTAGAATCGAGGTACTCCACCTTTTCGCTATCTGAGAGATTTAAAAAGTAAATCTTCTCAGAAGGAGTCTCCATATACTGTTCGGCCACTCTGTAAAGAGAATGCTGGTAAGGAGTTAATGCTGCTTCTTTATCCCTGAGCTCCGTATAGATGGATCGCTCTTCTGCCCTTTGGGCCATTTCCACTTCGGATGCCGGTGTTCGCGAACCAATCTCTTCTCTTGATCGATAAGCACTGCCCGAGTCTCCCGCAACTGTTGGAAAGTCCCTTCCGGCAACAAACATTTCATCTGGTTGATTATCCATTTCTTCAACAAAAGATCTATTTTGTAGGAGTTCTGCACATCCAGAAAACATCGTCATCATCATTAAAACTAGGGCCATTCGATTTGGCATGGGTTACTCCTTTTTCATCCCTTTGCTACTTCCCGTAACGGACTCAGTAGCTTTATCGGTGCTCCTGAGCTGAGGTTTGAAATGAGGGCCTCTTAAAAATCAATATTGGAATAACTTACCTATCTTCCTTAAAGGTTTCGTATTTACAATAACTTAAGCCATCATTCTGCGCATATTTTCCTTCAGAATTTCTAGTTAAAATCCGATAAGACAGGTGGAGTAATTAGTTTTGGAGTCCCCTTGGAAAAGTTTCAGAATTTAGAAGATTTTATTAATAAGCTGCTAACGGCCTTCTCTCTTTGGATCAAAGAGAAAGTTCAGGCGTTGACTCCTAACAAAGTTAAGAAATCCCTCAATCAAGGACAAGAGCTTCATCTAAAAAAGAAAACCGAGTTCAAAGAAAAAATTGTCCGCGCTAAAGTAAAGTCCATCGAAACTTTGGCCCAATCAAAAGACAAGGTTCACGAACTTCGCAATAAGTCCCTTGATATTGTCGATCAAGCAAGACAAACCGATATACGCTCCCTGAGTGTGAAGAAATTCTTCATCGCCATTGCCGCATTTCTTTCCCCTACTTTTTTAAAGTTCAAAACCTGGTATCTGAGCCTAAAACCCGCAAGTATTGCTTCTTTTGTTTCCATTGCAACAATTGGAACTTTGGCCTCTGTTAATATCTATGTTCAAACCAATAAAATTTCAGAAAACGCCAAAAGAGTTCCCGCTTCAGAATTAGCGGAGGAAGTGAGAAATGCAACCGAGGCAAGCCGTAGACCGGCCTATTTCAAACGTACAGAGAAGCAATTTCAAGTTACCAATATTATTCTTCCGGCCTACCTCCATG
>JBFHGF010000392.1:0-3317 GCA_041583335.1 Bacteriovoracaceae bacterium | reverse complement strand
TACTTTGCCCGTCAACTGGTCAATGAAAAACTTCAAGCGATTAAAGGAGATTTACCCGAAGGAATGAATCCGACCCTCGCCCCAGTCTCAACCGGACTTGGTGAAGTCTTTATGTATGTCCTCGAGTACGTGGGGGATAATTCAGAGCTTAGTGAATTAGAAAAACTTCAATATTTGCGAAACTATCAAGAATATAAAGTGGCCCCTTATTTAAAGAAAGTGAAAGGGGTGGCCGAAGTAGATACTAATGGAGGTTATTCAACTGAAATTCACGTTAACCTTATTCCTGAGAAAATGCGTGAATATGATGTGAATTACTACGAAATTCTTGATCTCCTTTCAGGCAGTGGCGTCTTCTACGGTGGGGGCTACATACAAAGAAATAAAGAGCAGGTCACCATCCGTTCTTATTCACCAGTTGAAAAGCTCAATGATCTTGAAGAGTATGTGGTAAAAATTCTACCTACTGGAAAGAAACTTTACCTCAAAGAATTAGCACGAGTTAAATTTGATTATGCTCTTCGAGTGGGAAGTGCCACCTTTGCAGGAAAAGAGACCGTCTTGGGTACAACATTGATGCGTATTGGAGAAGATTCGCGCCAAGTCGCCTATGACTCGGCCCAGGCCCTTGCAAAAATGAAGCACCCCAAAGACATTAAGGCCGTTGCTGTTTATAATCGTCAATTTCTGGTGGATAAGGCAATTCATACCATTCGTAATAACCTCTTTGAAGGGGCGGTATTTGTGATCGTGGTCCTCTTTATTATTTTGGGTCATATCCGCTCGGCCGTAATTGTCTCTCTGGCCATTCCGCTTTCTATGGTTTTTACACTCTTGGGAATGTCTGCTTTTGGCATACCTGCCAACCTTATGAGTTTAGGGGCCATTGACTTTGGCCTTTTGGTAGATGGTTCTGTGGTGATGATGGAAAACTACTTGCGCCGCCTCTCTTTAGAGAGTCCAAACCTTAGCTTCAAAGATCGTATCCATCTTCTCATCTCCTCGTGCAACGAAGTGGCCTCTCCTGTGGTCTATGGCATTCTCATTATCATCTTAGTGTACTTCCCCCTCTTTGCTCTGACTGGAGTTGAGGGCAAGATGTTTAGCCCTATGGTTAAAACGGTAATCATGGCACTTTTGGCCTCGCTCTTTGTTGCTCTGGTCGTTATCCCTATTCTTATGCTCTACTTTATAAAGCCTAATAAAGAGAATATTGAACATAAGGAATCTTTTCTCTTTCGCTATATTCATAAGTTCTACGTTAGCGTTTTAAATTTTGGACTCAGTCATAAATTTCCCATCATGGCAGGGGCCCTTGTGATTATGGGGCTGTGCTTTTATCTCTTTACTCATATTGGTTCCAACTTTGTGCCTCAGTTGGATGAAAAAGATATGGTCATTGGAGTTGTCGGCGACAGTAAGATTGGAATTACAGAGTCGACTCGCGTACAAAAGGAGATTGAAAAGGAGATTCTTAATTTCAATGAAGTTGAAATGGTTTTTTCGCGCCTTGGGACTCCTGATAGCGCTACCGATCCCATGGGACCCAACTTTGCGGATACTTTTGTCATCCTTAAGAAAGATCATAAGAAGTGGCCGATTCACCCCAGTGTAGGGCGCGCCCTCTCTAAAGATGAACTCTTCGCTGAGATCTCAAAGAAAATTTCGGCCAAGTATCCTGACCTTGATATCAGCGCGACTCAACCCATTGAGATGCGCTTTAATGAAATCCTTGAAGGAAGTCGCGCCGATGTAACCTTTCGTATCCTCGGACCCGATCTCGATCACCTCATGGACTATGCTCAGAAGGCACACGATATTCTCAAAGATATTGATGGGGTGGAAACCCTCGAATACGATGCCCTTACCGGTCTGACTAAAAGTAGTGTGATTGATTTTGACATCTCTCAGGAAAAGGCCTCTCAATATGGACTCACCATTGGACAGGTCAATGAACAAGTGGAGTCTCTGATGGCCGGAAAGGAAGTGGGCTACTCCTTTCAAGGAGATCGAAAAGTTCCCATACTGATCAAACTTGATGAGAGGTATCGAAATGATAGTGATAAGTTTGGTGTCATGCCCATCAGTCTTGCGCAAGGAGGGATGATCGGTCTAAGTGATGTCGGCCAGATCAAAGAGACGGAGAAAGTGACGACCATTGCTCGAACCTTTGGCCGTCGCTACAGTGCTATCTCGATTTATCTCGATGGTCGTGACATCGCTTCCTTTGTCAAAGACGCCCAAGCAAAAATAAATGCCTCCCTTAAAGTAGATAGTGAGTATGAATTTGAATGGGGTGGTCAGTTTAAAAATCTTGATCGCGCTAAAAAGACCCTTGGCCTTATCATTCCTCTGACTTTCTTACTGATCTTTGCTCTGATTACCCATATGACGGGCTCGATAAAGCAGTCACTCATTATCCTGACGGCCGTGCCCTTTGGAACCGCCGGTGGTATTGTGCTTCTGTATTTGCGTGATATCAATTTTAGTGTTTCAGCGGCCGTGGGCTTTATTGCTTTATCGGGGATTGTGGTGCTGAACTCTCTGGTTTTGGTGAGCTTCATCAATATGAAAATCAAAGAGGGGATGTCAGTGCCTGTGGCCATATTGCAGGGCTCGATTTCACGCCTCAGACCTGTTGTAATGACGGCATTGGTAGCAGGGCTAGGCTTCCTACCCATGGCCTTCAATACAGGGCTGGGTGCTGAAGTTCAAAGGCCTTTGGCCACCGTAGTCATCGGGGGGCTTCTAACCGCCACTCCGGCAACACTTTTGCTCATTCCGATTATCTTAAAATTCTTGAGTGAAGTTAAAAATAAATTTTTCAGTATCCGATTGGAAAGAGTTAAAGTCGATAAGTGATGAGCTTACGTAAGTGAGTTCGATTTCCTGATAGTCTTCAATTTCATAAGCAATTCGATAAACCATTCCCTCATGATTATTGTGGGAATAGGTTTTCGAGTTGTAGTAGGCAATGGAAGCATCACTCTCTGTTCTAAATTGTTCAATGGCAAAATTCAAGGGGTCAAAATCGAGGCTTAGACCATAGATATGGCCACTATTTCGTCCGTCTGGTGCCTTGTCGTTATAGAGCCACTGGCCATAGAATTCCACTTCAAACCCATCGGCCGGTGAAGCATTGATATCCCACATGAGGTTATATCCTCTATAACCATAGACAAAGCGCGAGCTGATATTATTACCGCTGGTAACGGAGTTACCAAAGTTACGTGAGATATTGGCCATTCCCGCACCAAGGGATTCAAAGCGAAATTGAGAAGCTTCAATATGCAGACCTAAGAGATCTCCTTCAAGCT
>JBFHGF010000391.1:0-3320 GCA_041583335.1 Bacteriovoracaceae bacterium | reverse complement strand
GGAATCTACAAGCTTGCCGCAGGCTCTTCTCAATGGCAGCACCTACGAGGAACAGTTCAGAGACCAAGTGGAGTGACAGGTAATCTCTGGTATTATCCAACCGCCTTTGCTATCGATTTTAGTGGCCCAGGAGATCGCTCCACCCTTTATATGGTTGATTATGAAAATAACCGCAACTGGCTGGCCTCTGGGGTTTGGAAGAGTATCGACGGAGGAGACCATTGGGAGCGTACTCAGCAGTATACCCATCCTCTGGGAATTAAAATTGATCCCAATGACTCCAATCGAGTTTATGTTGGCGGTCTTTACCAACTCGATGGCAATTGGGGGGAAGGTGGTGCCCTCTATTCCAATGACGGTGGAGAGACTTGGCAAGAAAATGAAGATATTCCCTATCAAATAAACGGACGGAGCATTACAATTGATCCTAATAACTCGGCCAATGTATTCTATGCATTCTTTGGAAGTGGTCTACTCTACGGAGAGAGACCCCAGTAGCAAAGCTTGGGCAGAGTGAGAAAGGAATAAGAAGACAAAGAAGTCCCAACACTCGACGGGACTTCTTTTCATTTTCTAAGGGATCTATGAGGCCATCAAAAGCACAAATATCAATGCTCATCACAATAAGTACACTTCTTTATATGCATAGCGCTTGGGCAAGGGAAAAGGTTTTGAATGATAAACTGGTGAATCTAATCAAGAAGTACTATGCATATCCCAAGGAAGACTCTCAATTTATCTCACAGGTTATTTCGGAAATTCAAGCGGGCCAAGAAATTCGTGACCGTGACGAACTGGAAGCAACTCTTCGAAAATTTGAAAATGATCATCTTCATTTGGTTAAAGACCCTGCACAGGTCAGCTCAACTGAGCTATATAAGAACTCAACTTGTGCGAACTCAAAGCGTGACCATATTAAGATCCTCTCTTTTTGGTGCGAGACGGAGCAAATCAATTCCAGAGAAAGTATTCGAATTCGCTTTGCCAATGCCTTTATCAATGCGATGGAACAAACTCTTGATTATGTGGATAAACATGCAGGAGATAAAATATCTATCGACCTGCGTGGCAATGGAGGAGGAGGAGATCCCGAAATGGAATTGGCCCTCTATCCCTTTATTGAAGATGGAACACATATCTATGATTATCAATTTAAATTTCTGAACTCGCCCCATTTTATTCCTCGGGCCATTTCAAAAGTTGCCTCTAAAATTTATCTCGATAATTTAATGGGCTTTATTTGGGACTTCAGACGCGAGTACCATTATAAATTTAAACCTTACTTATGGGATAACGAAATTCGTGAAGAGTTAAGGGCGATAAAAAATAGAATCGTCAAAAATCAGTATCAAATTGAAGTTTTAATTGATGAACAAACCGGATCGGCCAGTGAACTCTTTGCCTCAATCTTAATTGATAACAAAAAGGCCGTGGCCCGTGGTTCCCGCTCTAAAGGGTCTGTGGGGGCTCCTGAAAATTACATCCTACAAGAGAGTATGAATATTCAAGTGGCCATTCCTGCTGTAAGGGTGTGGCGTATCAATGGGGAGCCATTGGAGGGACTTGGGATAACGCCATAAATTCAATTAGAGTGTCTTTAGTTAGGCGTTAGGCCAATTTAAAAAGGTGACCCGTATATCCTCTAACACTATATTCATCGTAGAAGGGAATCTCACAGACTTTGTTGGGAGATACCCACTTATCTACTAATTCATAACCCTCGGCCACCACTTCATTGAAGAATTGCTCCTCATTTCTAATGATATAAGGGCATACTGTCGTACCAATATGATTGAGGGTAACAAAGGTCTCTTTCTTAGTCAGAGGAACTCTAATCAGAAGATACTTTGGCCTTTCGCTAAGTTCTGCGAGAACACTTGAGACTTCTCTGGGGATATACTGAAAGGAACCCAGGGCGAGAAATAGATCTATCTTCTCTTTCTTGATTTCATCTTGAAAGGTGATATTAATTCTTCCTTCGGGGTCAATTTCACGATTGAGGGTTTTGGCCTCTTCAATGACTTTGGGCAGATCATAAACCTTCCATTCGACATGATTCATTTGGGGAAGGTACTTATCAAAAGCATAGCGCTTGATTCCCACATGGCCACCGAAGTCGAGAATATTTCCAATCTCTGGAGCAAGACGATTGAGCCAGTAGAGAGTGGGGTAATCTTCGGGAAAGAGTTTATTGCACATGTCTTTATACATTTTTGCCGCATCAGGATTGTCATATCCTTTGACTTCATATTTCTCTGCTGCTTGAGTGGCCTGCTCATAAGTGGGGTATATTTCTTTAAAGAGGTTCAGGTACTGATTGGTGATGAATTTCTTTTCATACTTATTCTTTCTCAGCCACATAACGGGAGCAGAGTCTTTTAATTCAATAAGTACTTTCTTTGCTGGTGAAATCATAGAGTGATCCATTAATTAGAAATCTTTTTCTAAAAGATAGGCAATTGCTAATTTTAAAAACTTTTCAGCGTGAATTGTATCATAATTACTCTTATCAAAGGTGTCCTTTGCCGTGTGAAAGAAGGGGTTTTGCTCATCGGCCGTAGTTTCTACGGGATAGCTTGCCGGATAACCTTCATAATTCCAGGCCGCATGGTCACTACAAGCAAAATTACAAACCTGATAGGTCCAAGGAACTTGGATGTACTCATCAATGAGGGCCCCAAGGAATTCATTTTGCGGCTTGTTGGTAAGGTCTGCTATCAAGGCCATATCGAATGACTTTCCTTGGTAGTTGACCCCATCAAATTGAAGTACCCCAACCACATTTTCTTTATTCTTTCTGTATTCTCGAGTGATTTCATAAGAACCCAGTATTCCCACCTCTTCAGCGGCATAGACCATGAAAGTGATATTCTTCTTCGGTTGGTAGTTATTATTCACCATGAGTTGGATGACTTCCGTAAGAAGAGCAATCCCCGCTGCATTGTCATCGGCACCAGGAGAGATTCCTTTTGGTCCATCGTCGGTATTGATGGAATCACCATGACCTCCAAAAACGAGCGTTTCTGTGGTATTAGTGGAACCTTTGAAGGTAAGGATGACACTGCGTTGATCATAGTTGGCATGTTTGAACTTACTTATTGTAACGTCACTCCTGCCCTTGGTTAGAGTGGCCCATTGTTGGTAGATCCACTCCATCGCCTCTATTCCCGTTTGGCTCGTGTAGTATCGAGTGGGGTACTGGGTAAGGTGTTCAATCATGGTATTCATGCGTGGTCTTTCGATTTGCTCAAACCAATGGTGAATGGTGGCAGCATTTTGAAAGGTGAATTCTTCCGGGAGTTCAAGAGCCTTTCTAAAGG
>JBFHGF010000390.1:0-3328 GCA_041583335.1 Bacteriovoracaceae bacterium | reverse complement strand
GGGCCGTTGTTGCGGCCATCTATGATCGTTATGTGAAACCAAGCTCTGAAGCTCATCACGATATAGATGTCCTTAAAAAGAACTTTGCTCTACTTGAGTCTCACTTTCATGGCAGCTCTAGTGGGTTTGATCCCCTTGTGAGTTACCTCAATCGCCCGATATTGAAAGATCGAGCTGAGGGAATTAAATTAGTGGATTTACCCGAAGAGGGAAGTCGTGAGATGGGTGCTTTCTTCTTGGTCAATACAGGAAGAAGCCGCAAAACAGAGCCTCTCGTGAATCTCTTCTTAGAGAAGTGTAAGTCGCAAGAATTCTCCTCTCTCTGTGAATCTGAGCTTACTCCGATCACAAATCAGTGCATCCAGAGTTATATTGATGGCGATCAGAAATCTCTATGGGAGTCCATGTTTGAACTCTCTCGTTTTCAGTTTGAACATTTTAGACCAATGATCCCCAAGCTCTTTCATGAATTGTGGGAACAAGGCCTTCAAGAAAAGAACTTCTTCTTAAAGCTCTGTGGAGCTGGAGGGGGAGGCTTTATTCTTGGTTATTGCCGTGACTTTAAAGAGTGTTCATCTCAACTAAGCACCCTTGAGGTTCGCCACTTATAGTAGGCCAGCCTTTTTTGAGTGAATTCCTTGACTCTATGAGTAGGTCTATGGGAAATGTGTTCTTACGTCAAAAATAGAGGGTAAATTTCAACTATTCATTGGAATTATTGTGTATTAACTTATCTTGACCTTCATAAATAGAAACTATTCATGTACTCTTAAGGAAATATGAAATATTTGTCATTAATTCTATATTTTTCACTTTTTACTATGGCCGGGGCGGCCAAGAGTTATAATGTGGGCGTGCTCTATTGGTCCGATACCATCGAAGGTCAGTTGGCAATGAGAAAGGGATTAGAGGACACCGTTACCTCCCTTAATCAGGCGGCCCTTAAGAATAAACGGCCTCAGTTAGAGCTTACAACTTTTGTGGCCGGAGATGGATCGAATGGCATTCAAAATCAATTGGCGCAGTTTTATAAATTGATCGCGATGAAGCCTGATCTGATTATTGTTCAACCCACAGATAATGCTGCCCTTAGTGCACCTCTCAAGTTGGCCAATCGTAAATCAATTCCAGTAATCGCTTTTGATCAGTATATCATAGGAGGAAACCTCCTCTCGCTGATAACTTCAAATAATTACCAAGCGGGTTATTTGAATGGGGAGTACATTGCTTCTCTGTACCCAGATAGCTATGAAATTAAGCTTATTTTGGTGGAGTACCCCAATGTGAGCTCAACCATTGACCGAGTGGATGGGTTCTTTGATGCACTCAAAAAAGAAAAACAAAAGTTCACGGTACTTAAGGCCTATCAAGCGGTTAACCCTATTGAGGGAGCTGCAGTAGGAAAAGAAATTTTAAAAGAATTTAAAGAGACGGGTTCTGTCGATACTATTTTTGCTATTAATGACGGTGGTGGCCTCGCCATCGCTCAGGAATTGGTCAAGGCCCAGCGCTTTGAAATCAAGATGGCCACCGTTGATGGAGACCCTAAGGCCATTGACTTAATTAATGAGAAGGGACCTATTGTAATTGATTCCGCCCAATTTTGTGCTGAGATTGGGCGCCAGTCGGCCAAAAAGGCCTATGACTTTCTTGAAGGTCGAAAGATTTCTAAGAAGGTTTTGGTCCCAACTTTTCCAGTAACTCAAGAGACGTTGAAGCTTTATTCAGGCTGGAGTGGGGAAATACCTAAGAGCTTTAAAAAACCTTGGAAAGAGTCTAGCCGCTGGAAGAACACTTTTAAGCTTAAGAACTGATAATGAAAATTTTAATTGCATTGCTTATTCCATTTTTATTTATTGTAACCAGCTTTGCAAAGATCACGGTTGCTCTGCCTCCACTATGTCCCTACTACTGCCCTCAGAGTGAAGAGGCTTCAGGTTATATTTCCTTCATCATAAAAGAGGCCCTCGCCCCTGAGGAAGTTAACTTTATTAAAATCCCTGAGGGGCGCTTGAAGAAGGGGCTTCTCGATGGTGACTATCAATTGGCCGTTCTTCCTAGTTTAGAAATCGTCAGGGAATCAAATCTCTTTGTAAGCTCTCCCGCTTTAGGTCTTCACTTCCTTGGGAAGGCCTCATTAGATTTGAATTTGTCCACACAACCAATTTCTGAAGTGAAGAATAAGTCTCTGACCATCTTAAAAGGAAAAACAACAAATGAGTTCTTAGAAAATAAATTAAGTCGTTATCCTAATTGGAAGACGAATCAGATTACCTATATTTCGGGTAGTGAGATTTCAAAGCGTATGCTTTTTATGCTCAAGCTTAAACGTACAGACCTCATCCTTTCCGATTATAATGCTCTTTCCTATGAAATTCTAAATCAGAAGCTTAAGGAGCAAGTTCACTTACGCCCTTCTTCTCTGTCTGGTTTTACACCTCTTGTTCTGGTTTCTAAGGATCAGAAAAATCAAAAGGTCTTTAACCGCATTAGAGTATGGATACATCAGAGTCGCAAAAATGGTGTACTCCTTAAATTGCTTGAGAAGTACAATCTTGAAGATTGGGATATCTATAATACCCGTTTTTAAGGGCCAAACCTCTTTGTTTATTCTTTAGTCATTGTCGAATATCTGAGCTTCGCATAAGTTCTATACTCTTGAAATCTAAGGGCGGTATTGGCCTCTAGCTTGCATATATCTGCCTTATAACAAATATAGAGAGCTCAACTAAAACCCAGGCCTGACCATGAAAAGATCAAGATTCACCTCCTCAGTACTTCTCGGATTTCTGCTATGCTTTAGTGGCTGCAGTTCTTCACAGATAACGATAGAGGGGCGTATTCCGGCCCAGGAAGAACTCTTTAGCTCCGACTTGCTCACTTCTACCCTGAATGTGAGAGATGAACTCAGTGTTAAGAATTTATCAATCGATATTTGTACTGAAGAGATCGCAGAGGGCTTCTCCTTTTTGGCGAAAATTCCTTCGGACTACTTTAAAACTCAATATAATTGGGAAGAATTTCAGAAGGTGATTAACGGTCTTTGGGATATTAAACAGAGTCTACGCCACCATGTTCAAAACTGGTCTGAGCAAGGGGTGATGACAAGGGAATGTTCCTTTGCCATCAGGGCCGCCTTTAGGGCCACTCGCTATATTGAAGATAATGTATCGATGATCTACTTAACTCAAAGAGGACACTTGACCTCTGGCCTGAAGACAGATGATGAATCGGCCAACTTCAGTCGTCCTTACCCTTGGGTTATGAGTGATAAGAGCAAAGAAGGAGCAGACTTTGATTTTAAAAAGGATCTTCAATCTGGAGACCT
>JBFHGF010000389.1:0-3333 GCA_041583335.1 Bacteriovoracaceae bacterium | reverse complement strand
CATTAATATTAATTCCATCTCTTCCGATGACTGCTGCAAGTTCAAGTTCGTAATCGAGTTTGTCGGAATAGTATGGCCAAAGAATTTCGTCTTCGGGACCAATAAAGCCTTCGGTGGCCCCTTTATAGTAAGCGGGGATTTCATACCAAGCTTCGGGGACCGGCTCTTTTCTTTTTTCAAAACCTTTTTTTACATGCTTTTCATGAATATAGAAATCACGGTAGGTTGAGATTTTATCGAGAGGGGCATGGAAGTTGATACCATCTACTTGGCTGAGGTCAAAAGAGATTGGGGTACCATCTTTAAGCTCATTGATCCCAAGCTTTTGAAAGAAGAGAAAGAGTCCGTAGGCTTCTTCAAGGGCAGAGATGGGATGATCTTGAGTTTTTAGAAATTGGTGCAAACTTAGTGGCATCTTATACTGAGCACGCTCTGCAAAGTTTGCAAATCCTTCCCTTTGGTAATCCAATTGCCAACATAGGTTGAGATCAACGAGTTGATTGTCCTCAGTAATAAGACCAATACGTCTTTGTTTAATAAAAGGGTTGTCGTAGCTGAATTGACAAATTTTCATAAGAACTACCTCATGTACTTAGATTTAAATGCTGGGAGAACTTTGTCCATTGCTTGATAGAAGTGCTGCATTTCATCGTGAGTTCCAATCGATACACGGACAAATTCAGGCATTTCATTTGCCTTAAGAGGACGGATAATGACACCTTCGTTGAGGAGTTGCTCAAAGAGGTAATCACTAGCTTCACCGCTTCCGGTTTTAAAGGCAATAAAGTTAGTAACCGATTTTATTGGGTTAAGCTCATTTTCTACAAGGTAGTTATGACACTCTTTAAGGAATTTTGAGTTTTCAGTAAGTGTTCTCTCGAGGTGGGGACGGTCTTTAAGGGCACCAACAGCACCTTTTTGAGCAATGAGATTGGGCTCAAAAGTCATCTTTACTTTATTGAAGTTGCTAATGAGGTCTTCGTGACCAAAACCGTATCCAATACGAATACCGGCCAGTCCATAGGCCTTAGAAAATGTTCTTAGAGTGATAACATTATCATAGCGATAATCCATGGAGTCTGGATAGTCATCATAGAGGTTTGCAAATTCAAAATAAGCTTCATCAAGAATGACTAAGACATGATCAGGTACATGATCCATTAAATAATCAAATTCATCTTTTGTGATATAGGTTCCGGTTGGATTATTGGGGTTCGCGATATAGATGATTTTTGTCTTGTCATTAATGGCCTTCGCTAGGGCCTCAACATCAAAACGATAGTCTTGCGTGAGGGGAACACAATTTAAATTGGCCCCCATTTTTCTGGTAAGAATATACATGGCAATAAATGTATTCTCACAAGTAAGAACTTCTTTACCTGGACTAAGAAAGGCACTGGCCAAGTTACCCATAAGTCCTTCACTTCCATTACTAAGAGCAATATTCTCCATTTTTATATTATAGAGGTCACATAGGGACCTTTTTAACTCATAGGAATTCATATCTGGGTAGCGGTGAATATCCCATAGAGCATTGGTCATTTCGCGAATAGCATAGGGAGAAGGTCCAAGTGGGTTTTCGTTGGAGGCCAGTTTGGAAATTTTTGTGAGTCCCTTTTCACGGGCCAATTCATCAATAGGCTTTCCGGCCTGATAAACTTTTAGGTCTCTTATATAATCAGGAACGAGTGATTCTGAGATTTGTCCAGGGTTACCTTTTGTCTTGTTATTAATAGAGTTTGTCATAAAGTATCCTCAATTTGGGTGCTATAATATGCCCTGAGAGCATATCGTTTTGTACTAGGTTTGTAATGACTAACCCCTTGATTTTTATAAAAGAACATCTGTACGATCGCAGTATTTAGAAAGGAAATTATGTCCATATTTGAAGTTGAACATTTGAAGAAAATGAAGCACGGCGTTCAGCTTTTCAATGAGGGTAAGTACTGGGAATGTCATGAGGAATTAGAGGACCATTGGTTAGAGGATACTGGTGATAATGCGCGTTATGTGTATTGGGCGGTCATTCAAGTGGCCACGGCCCTCTATCATTATGAAAATGGAAATTTGGCCGGCGCAAAGGGGATGATTAATAAGTCTCGTGACAAGATTATAAAATGTGAAAAGTACGGGATTGAATCTGATATAATGAATAAGTTTCTACAGTGGAAGCTTTTTAAGAAGTTGATTGCATCGATTCCAATAGAGCCGAGCATGGATAGCTTTAAAGAGTTGTCACAATTTAAATTTTCTCGTCCCGATAAATGGGATGTTCATCTGGATAAGTGGAGGAATAAAGAGTGAATATAATTACATGTATTGGTGTTGCTCTAAAAATGTTTAAAGAAGATAAGTGGATTCCTATTCTTTCCCTTGTACCCATTATTGTTGGTGCAACTATTTATTATTTTCTCGGAAGTTATATCTACGGTGACGTTTTAAATATGGGAAAGGCCTGGATTGAAACATCAGTGAACTCAAATGGCTGGAGCTCGTTCCTTTATTATATTATGGTCGGAATTTTAACCATCGGGTTTTATTTTCTTCTAAGTTGGAGTTTTGTTCTCGTCGTCTCAGGAGTTGCCAGCCCATTTAATGATATTGTGTCTCGTCGGGTAGAGAAAGTTCTTGCGGGAGATATTCCTGAATCGATTAGTGCATCTCTGAGCAGAATGTCTGCACGCTTTGTAGGCACAATCGTGAATGAAATTAAAAAGATTGCTTTCATCGTAGTATTAAGTATTTTGGCCTTGGTTGTGAGCTTTATTCCAATGCTTGCACCTATTGGAATAGTGATCTCCGCGATTCTTCTTGCCGTAGGTTTTTTAGACTACTCATGGTCACGTCACAATATGCATTTTAGGGACTGTGTAAATGATGTTCGCAAGCATCTCTTTTCTTACGCAATAATGGGGGGAGTCTTTTTGGCATTGATTTCTATTCCTATTGTGAATCTCTTTCTTCTTCCATTTGGAGTGGTTTATTTCACAGTACTTTTTATAGATAGAAACGTGGGAATTAAAAACTTAAGTTTAGAAGAGAAGGTAAATCTTGCATAAAGCGAAAGTGATCGTTCTTCTTCCTGAAGACTGCAATGATATTTATGAATTCTTCCCAACGTTCTTATATTTGAAAGAGCTTCATGAAGATTTAGAGCTTAATATTGTAGCTGACCGTAACTTCTGTTCCGAGTTGTCGCACTTACCTTTCAAAGTATGTCATTTCCCTGTGGATAAGAAAGATCTCGGTGCTATTGGAAGTTTGAAGCTCGCCCATAAGCTCAAAGAACTCTTCAATATCACTCATTTCTATAATTATCGTTCTGGAATTGGT
>JBFHGF010000388.1:0-3334 GCA_041583335.1 Bacteriovoracaceae bacterium | reverse complement strand
GGGTCAATGGGATATCCACCTCTATGACCGTTGGCTAGAGGAATCTAAGCAAGTAACGTTTGATAGTGAAATTGAATACACTCCTATTTTTGCTCCTGATGATTCCATATACTTCACTCGTTTTGTCGAAGACCAATCCCAAGGATCATTTGAGATTGGGATCTATCATTTAGAAAAGAAGGATATCTTTAATCCTTCACGTAACTCAAAACCACAACCTTATATCAATCAAATGAATGTCTCAGAATATGTTCCAAGCTTTAGTGGTTTAAATTCTTTAGAGACAGGAAGTCTTCCGTCTTTTCCTGCTCCTGAGCGCTCTTCTTTTGGGGCCATTGAATATAAAGGAAAGGTCTACATTATTGGAGGTCACCAAGGACCTGAGCATACCTATCCTAAGGAGTCTTTCCTTGATCGTATGGATATCTACGACAATGTAACCAAGAAATGGTCCCAAGGCGCTTCCATGAATATCCCCAAGCATGGTTTTCAAATTGTCGCCCATAATAACTATATCTATGTCTTTGGTGGTTTTGCTTATAGCTCTGAACACAAGCCCGGCTGGAAGTCCCTTGATCATATTGAAAGGTATAATATCCATACCAACCAATGGGAGATTTTAAAAACAAAGCTTCCAAAACCTCGCTCTTCAAATGTGGCCATAAAAGTTGAGAATCAAGTTTACTTAATCGGTGGTTGGGATAGCACTCCCCAATATGATGGGGATAAGAATGGACGCTTTCATGCAAGTATCGATCGCTTTGACCTGAGCACGATGAAAGTGGAAACCCTAAAAACAAAACTCGCCCCTCCTCTTAGAAGGGCCTTCAATGCCACAGTCTATAAAGGCGAAATTTATATGATGGGAGGGATTTCACAAGGGGCCAGCCACTTCGACTGGATTGATCATGTCACCAAGTTTGATCCCAAGAGCGAAACTTTTAGCGAAGTCACGAAACTCCCCTACGCTACATTTGCCCCTGGTGTTGGAGTGATTGCCAATAAGCTCTATCTTATTGGAGGCATGGTCCTAAGAAATAAGTCCACTTACGATCTCGACTATGTAGATGATCTCTATGAATTTGATATTCAAGCACAGACGTGGACCCATATTGGAAAGTACCTTAACGGGAATAAAGGCTTTCCTCAAATCGTTAATATGGATGACAACACTTTGGGAATCTTAGGCGGTCACACCTATATTAAAGATGCTAATGGCAGAACTATTGACCATCCCGTATCCAGTTTTGACACCCTTTTAAAAAAATAATCACTTGGCCCAAGTTGCAGGCTTGGGCCAACCTTCCTCTTAGTTACGGACCCAATCACAGGCCTCATCGCGCTGGTCTTCATGAAAGACTTTAAATTCTCCCGGCATGAGGGCCGAAAAAACTCTTACCGAATTGGCGATCCAATCCTTATCAGTAACGACACCAAGTTTTTCAAATGAATTCCAGTGGTGGATGCCTAGCTTAAAGTCTTCTAGAGCTGCTCCAAGGGAGAAGCCTTCAAAGTCGGGATCGAAGTGAACGAGGGCCCGAATCTTTTTACCACTTTTGGCCGCTTCATCAACCAGTGGATGAAAAACATTGAGGTAGTCCTCTTTCACGAGCTTACCTCTAACCTCAAAAGCTACGACGTTATTTTCCCGTAGGGCGGAGATTTCTTTGAGCATGGTGGCCTCCTTTGAGATACCAATAACTACTATTTATTATATCTCGAAAGGGCAATGGAGGGAAATAACCCAAATCAGGTTTATAACTGAACGTAATCCTTCAACTTATCCATTCGTGTGATGGCCTCTCCACGACAAGTTCCAGACTCACAAACCTTGATAAAGTTACAAAAATTGGCTTCATCCCAATCGAAGTCATACTCGCCATCCTTGAGGATTCCGATCACCTTATTGGTCTTGGCCGAGAAAACGGGTGAGCCCGAGTTACCACGAAAAGTATCGATCTCTGCTGTATAGTAATTCTCTGAGATTCCTTCAGTTGAGCGAATAAATCCGGTTGTGTATTTCTTAGGTAATTGCAGAGAGTGACCAATGGTGTAGAGCTCCTCCCCTTTTTCTACCTTACTTTCAAAATCAAGTTCTAGTGGAGTAACCCCTACAACTTCACGATCCAATTCAATAATTTCGTAATCAATTTCCCCATAGCCAAATTTCAAGATTCCCTTACATCCATAGGCATCGCTTTTATCAATAGGGTTAATGGCCTGCTCAGCAGAATTCCACTCAAAATTAAATATAAAAACCGTATTATCACGACACTTCTGAGAAGAGGTAATGGCATGTCCCACAGTCATCACTTTATTAGGAGCAATGAGAAATGCTGTCGCCACTGGACTAATTGGTTGATTGGTATAGAGTTCATATTCGCAAGTCATGCGATCTACAAGATTTCTTGGGTTTGTAAAGAGTAACTCTAAGCTGCGCTCAACGCTACCGTAAGTCGAAAAGACACCGGCCACGGCCTTACCCTGCTGTTGAATCAAAGGATTGGTGACATCTTCCATTTCGACAATATTATTATCTCCATAGATAACAGCACTGACTGTTGTCATCATAGAAAATAGCAGTATAAAAAAAATGATTTTGATAAGTGACCCCTGATTTTTTTAAGTGGAACCATCATATCGAAAATCCTCGAGGCCATGGTAAATATTGAATCTTTTATAGACTGTTCATTTTATGACCTTGCCAATAATAAGGGAAATACACTATTTTAACCCCATGAAATTGCTTCTATTGGCCATGGCCACATGTTTTTGGGGACTCGGTTTTGTCGGAACCCGCTGGACCTTCCTCTCCTACGATGCCATGTGGTCCCATGGGCTTCGCTATATCTTTGCAGGCGTGATCGCCCTCATCCTCTTGGTTTTTCGTAAAGGACTTCGCTTCAGCAAAGAGACGGTGATCTGCGGTATCTTACTTTGGCTTGGCCTTCAGGTTCAAACCATCGGAATCGGTCTAACTACTCTGGCCAAGAGTGGTTTCCTCACGACATTCTATGCCATTATCACCCCCATCCTGGGAATGGTCTTCTTTAAAGAAAAATATCGTAAAACCTATTGGCTCTTGGTCTTCATTGCGCTTATTGGAGTGGCCTTTCTCTGTGGACTTGAAATCTCTGGTCTCAATAAAGGCGACCTCTATATTATTGCCTCGGCCCTCTTCTTCTCTATTCACATTGTGGCCGTTGATCGCTACGGCCAGTACCACGATAGCCTGAACTTTAATTTTCAACAGTGTGTAGTGATGGGAATCTTAGGCTTTATCACTTCCTTCATCGTTAGTGGTGCTCCTGACCTGACCCCTCTTTATAGCGCC
>JBFHGF010000387.1:0-3343 GCA_041583335.1 Bacteriovoracaceae bacterium | reverse complement strand
CGTTGGGATCAAGAGCAGCTCTTTGCTCTAGGAAAGAGCTTGATTAATCTTGGTGATCTCAATAGTTGCGAACAGTGTGGCTTTTATACAGATGAAAAGTTCTGTCAGGTTTGTTCTGATGCCGGTAGAAATGAGCAAGGTTCAGTCTGTGTAGTAGAATCAATTTCTGATTTTATTGCCATCGAAAAAAGTGGAACATTCCATGGGACTTATCACATTCTTGGGGGAGTGCTAAACCCTTTACTCGGTGTTGGTCCAGAAGACTTGAAGATTCCAACTCTTATCGAGAGAGTGAAAGCAAAGGAAGTTAGGGAGCTAATCTTGGCCGTTAATCCTTCGGTTGAAGGAGATGCGACGTGTTCCTACATCAAGGATGAACTGCCCAAAGAAATCGATGTGGAAAGAATTGGATTTGGAATTCCTATCGGTGGAAGTCTGGAGTACTTGGATTCAATGACGATCTCCAAGGCATTAGAAAATAGAAAAAGGTTAGATTGATGACCATTGAAAATACACTGCTAGAGCATTTTTCAAAAATAACATTTGATCTTCCCAAAAAGGGCTTAACCGTTCTAGCGATTTCGGCTGAAGGACAAGTCCTCACTCAGATGGGAGAACTTAGAGATTCAAAAGAACTACAATCATTAGGGGCATTGCTTGCTGGTGTTTGGCAGGCTTCGGAAGCCCTCAAAGATTTTATGAGTGAAGAAGACTCTAGAGAAGATTTGAAATTGAATTTTCAAAATGCTCACTCGGGATATTTACTTCTTCCCCCAACACAGAAAAACCCAAGAATCGTTTTTGCCTTTGTTTTTGAAAAACAAACAAATCCTGGAAAAATTAAACATTTAGCTGGGAAGATTAGAGATCACTTCGATGAAATCGAAATCATGAATCTGGATACTGGTAAAGAAGAAGAGCTTCTTTTCAAGGACATTACAGAAGATGAAGTAGATAAACTCTTTTCTTTCGCGGGGATATAATAATGTCTTTTGTTAATCATAATAAGAAAGAAGTAAACTGTAAGATTGTATACTACGGTCCAGGACTTGGTGGAAAAACTACAAATATACAGTATGTGTATAAGAAAACATCCGGTGATAATAAAGGGAATATGATTAAGCTCAATACTGAAAATGAGCGCACCCTATTCTTCGATTTTTTACCTTTAGAACTCGGAGAGATTAGAGGCTATAAAACTCGCTTTCATCTCTATACCGTTCCAGGACAAGTTTTCTATGAGGCCAGTAGAAAGCTCATATTAAGGGCCGTTGATGGACTCATTTTTGTAGCCGATTCACAGCTTGAAAAAATGGAATCGAATATTGAAAGCTTAGAGGGACTTGAGAAAAATTTAACTGAGCAAGGTTATGATATCTCAAAAATCCCTCTCGTATTTCAATGGAATAAAAGAGATCTCCCAAATGTGACCCCCTGTGAAGATCTAGAAAAGAGATTGAATAAGTGGGGAGCACCTTCTTTTGAAGCTTCTGCCGTGAATGGAGATGGTGTTTTTGAAACACTAAAAGAAGTTTCTAAACTCGTTCTTATGAACCTTAAGGGCGGACTTTAAAAAGTATAATTATCTTAAAAAGCCCATATAGTTAAGAAAAGCGATATGGGCCTCGATCAAGGCCTCTTGAACATAGTCTGAGGATCGTGTTCCAATGAGGTGGTGCCCTTTGAGAATTCCTAGGTTCATACCTTGGAAGTAGTCAGGATAGAGGGCCCTTTCGGCATCAACGATTCCATCGTTTATAGACTGAGATTGGAAAAAGATCTTGGTGAGAACCATCCAGATATGACTATCATACCAATTCGATTCTAGGGCCAGGGCGGTATAGAACATATTTCGAGGTAGATAGGAAAAATTCTCTCGGAACCAATTTTCTTGAAAATCACTACTTAGACTTTGCTGGAAATCCTTGAGCAGAATATCAAACCTTTCATCAAAAAATTGATAGATCTTATTATTTGAATAGTTATGGATACGATTGAGGAGCCTAAGAACTTTATGATTGACTCTGTCACTTCCAAGAATTGGTGTGGCCACTGTTGATAGCCCACTAATATTACTTTGGTAATCGTACTCTTTTAAAAAATGAAGAAAATCAATGCCACCTTTTGAAAAGGCAAAAACCCAAGTTTTCTTTCCTCCATCTGAGAGAAGATCCATATGTTCCTTGATCATCTTACTGTTTTCAGATGTCGATTTGATTCCTGAGGTAGGACAGAAACTATAATCAATATCGTACTTTTCTTTTAAGTATTTTGCTCCCCTTTCAAAAGCCGGTGTAGAGAAGATCTCATTGAAGACGCCTGATACAAGAAGCACTGAGGATTCCAGCTTCGGGATGTGAGAAATAGTCTTATAAGAAGAATCTAAGTGGGAAATTTCAAAGTCATAGAAAAGAGTTTTGAAAATCTCACTATAAGTGGCCTTTTTGTAACTGATCGATTGCTTGTTGCGAACTCT
Source organism: Bacteriovoracaceae bacterium (assembly GCA_041583335.1). GTDB lineage: Bacteria > Bdellovibrionota > Bacteriovoracia > Bacteriovoracales > Bacteriovoracaceae. Next base: position 867 of record JBFHGF010000387.1, on the reverse strand, counting down.
GTGCAGAATATACTGAGCTCGGTCAGATTCAAGATAGTTTAGTTTTTCGATAAAGCTAGGCTCTAGAGGCTTAATTAAGCGCCAATAGCTTCGCCCTATCCAGGTTGCACTATTGAAAACAGTTTTGGAAAGTGAAGCCGCTGATGCTAAGCCGGGTTCTTGACTAGTACGCTTTAGTTTCGTTTTAAACTCTTGGCCAGACTCATAAGTCGCCTTTTCAAGGGACTCAAGCCTTTTCTTTTTTCTTTGAAGAAAGCTGTCAAAATGATTGTTTTTGGCCAATAATAAATCCAATAATATCTCTCATAAAAATTAGACTTTAATTATAACAGTATAAATTCAAGGATTAAAAGAAACATGAGCAAACAACAAATAGGAATTATTGGTGGAAGCGGTGTGTATAACATTGAAGGTGTTGAAATCGTAAAAGAGCACGAAGTGATGACACCTTTTGGAAAACCGAGTTCACCAGTTATTGAGGCCACTCTTGAGGGTGTAACTTTCTATTTCATACCTCGTCATGGGAAAGAACATACATTTCTTCCTTCTGAAGTTAATTATAGGGCCAACTTGTATGCCCTTAAGAGCTTAGGTGTTGAATATATTATTTCAGTGTCGGCAGTAGGTAGCTTAAAAGAAGAACTTCCTCCTACAACTTTTGTTATTGTCGATCAGTTTATTGATTGGACAAAGGGCAAAAGAGAGAGAAGCTTTTTTGGCAATGGAATTGTTGCCCATGTAAGTGATGCTGATCCCACTCAAAAAGAATTAAGAGATATGATGGCCGAATCATGTAAAGAGGCCAATGTAAGTTATAAAGAAGGTGGATCGTATATTTGTATTGAAGGACCACAATTCTCTACCAGG
>JBFHGF010000386.1:0-3348 GCA_041583335.1 Bacteriovoracaceae bacterium | reverse complement strand
GTGAAGTCATGGTTTTGATTTTTCTCCCATTTATTCAAGAGTTCACTCCTTTGCTCGGAAGATAGGGAAGTGAACCATTGGATAATAAGCTCTGCCTCCCAAGTGAAAATAGAGAGTCCACCAATGCAGCAGTGGGAACAACCACTGGCGCACTTCATTTGCTGGGCGTATTTGTTTTCATATTCACTAAAAAAGGAGCTGGCCTTCTCTTGTAATCCAATCAAGGCATCAAGCATGGGAATAGACCTTGTGGATTAGGGAGGCCAAGTAGCGGCCACTGGTGGTATGGAGGTCGTCAAATAAGGGGTTGTACTCGTAGAGTCCAAAAATGCGGGGGTGTTGGTACTTATTCCAATAATTGAGGCTCGCCTCTAGGATAAGATTCATTTGGTGTTTATTGAGTCCGTGGTGATTGGCCGCAGATACGGCGGGCATTATACTGCCATCGAGGCCATCGCAATCAAGGGATAAGAGCAGGGGCCCTTGATTGAAGGCGAGGACTTTATCCAACCAAGATCTAAGATCCTTATCACTTTTGATATCCTCCATGGCAAGGATATTCATCTGATCCATGCCTTCGTAATTGGTATCGACATTGGCGTAAGAGTGGATTCCGACTTGGGCCAAGGTGATGCGCTTTGCCTCACTCTTTTGCGAGTCTTGGTAAAGTTGGCGAAAGGGGGTTCCCGAGTGGGGGATTTTATCCATTCGAGTATCTAAGTGAGCATCTATATTGATGATTAAAATATTCTTATGCTGCTCCATTAGGGCATGACCTAAGGGGTAAACATGATCATGTCCAGCACCAAGGTGGATGATTGTTTTTAAACTAGAGCTTTGGTCAATTATTTCTTTGATAGACTGAGCGCTTTGAAGCTGAGCATGGCAGAAGTCTTTTTCTTCTTCACAAGCATTAGCGACAATATGGTGACTCCATGGTTTGTCTTCCGTATGCAGTGCCATTTTCTTAAAGTTAGAAAGCAGAACCTCTGGAGCAAAGCGTGCTCCATTCTTGCCGCCATTTCTCATGACACCCCAATCGCTAGGGGAGCTTAAAAAGAGATGATCAGATTTCCCCATTTTCTCGTTTTGAGAGAGGGAGTATTGGCCGCGTGAGCTTAGTTGATCTTTCCAGTTTGTGGCAGCATTCATAAGTTTTTCTCGGTATTTACATTGTGAATCATTCAACTCCAGTATAACATTATAGGGATATGACGTCACAAAGGAATTGGTTTATATTTCAAGGGGATCACCACATCGGTCCCTTTTCTCAGGAAGAGATCATGAGCAAGATCATGCTTATGGAATTGACCAAAGAGGATTTGATTTGGAAAGAAGGAGAGCGGGATTGGATGCCGGTTTCTGAGTGGTCCGAATTTATCTCCCTCTTTCCTGCCGCATCGGATATTCCCCATGAAATGAAATTAGGTCTCGATTTCAAGGCTCCGGAAGATTTAAATCCGGATCAAGTGGCCAATGAAGTAGAGCCGGGTCTTATCTTTGAGGAAGAAGATTCTTTTGAAGAAGAGGTTGTGTCCGAGGAATTGTCTCCTGTTGAAGAAGCACAACCTGAGGAGGAGGACGCAGGGCCACCTCCATTGCCGCCGTTGCCTGTAGAACCAGAAGCAGAACCAGAACCAGAACCAAAAACAGAACCAGAAGATCCCACAGTAGAACTCCCCCCTGACCTGCCACCTCTACCTCCGCTTGAAGAAGAGGAAGAGGTGGAGCTCGTGCAAGAAGAACCTGAGCAGTACGAAGGAGAGTACGAAAGAGAGGACGAATACCACGCCGAGCGCGAAACCATCGCCGAGGAATCCTTTCAGCTCTCCCACTTGAAATTCTATATGAGTGCGGCCGTTGGTTTGGTGGGCCTCCTTGTTTTTGTCTCCTACTTATGGAGTGCTCTTAATTCAACACCCAAGGCCTTTGGTCTAACCAAGGGTGATCGTGACGCCCTCTTGCATGTTACGGAAAAATCCTATCGTCCAGATAAGGGAATTGAATATAAGATTAGACCAACCTCTGACTTGAGTGCTCTGTGGCTCGGAGCGAACTATCCCGGACAAGGATGGGCCATCCTGCGCTTGAAGACGAAGGAAGGTCGTTATATGGGAGAAGCGCCGGTTGAACTTCTGGCCCAGGCTTCCTATGAAAGTGGCCTGTCTTTCTTTGATGAAATTGAAATTCTCCAGGGAGAGTCCATCGTTGCGGGTGAGTACACTTATACTTTGGAGCTCACTCCCGGAGGAACTTTGCTGCGTTGGAATAGGCTAATGAAGGACATTCCTGTGTTAGGTGCTCTCTTTAGTTCTGAGAGTGAAATGGAGAAACAGGTACTCAAGGGCTCTCTACTACTGAGTCCTATGGCCAAGAAGAATTTTGATTCAAAATTAAGTGACTATCATATTAAATTGGATCGTAACTTGGTTCAGCCCATGAAAGAGCGTAAACAGCGCTATGAAACTTTTCTGGGTCTCTTAGAACAAATGGGAGATCTTTATAAGAATACCCTTAATCGTATCTCTAAAGGAAATACGATTTATCTCTTTGAAGATCAGTACAATAAGCAAATTGGTCCGATGATGCGTGACCTTATCATTGATTCCCACAAGCGCCATTTATCGACACTCAATCTCGATCCGAAACAGTCGGAGGCCTATCTTGAGCTCACGGAGTTTGGAAAAGAGATTGGGGCCCTTGCTTCTTTTATGGTGACAGAGACGAAGAAGCATAATCATATCAATAAAACGACTTCCATTAGACTCTCTAAAACGATGCAGGCCAAGGTAGAAGAGCTTATGAAGAAAGGACTCCTTCATATTGATGAGTTAACGCAAAAACTTAAAGAATTTAAATAATCCCAAAATAATAAGAACTTTTTAAATTTCAACAAGGAATGATTGAAAAGAAGAAGTGTATTTTACTTAGTTTACTTTTGATCTGTGGCCAATCTCTTGCTGCTCAAGTGAAATCAATTAGAGTGAGCTCATTTTCAAATTATATAGGACAAATTTCGGTGAAAGCTCAAGATAGCGAATCTACCGTTGAACTGATCAATACAGGTTCTAATGATGTAGACGGAGTCTATAAACTCTCTAATTTGACGCTCTTAAATTATATCGCCCAGGCCAAGAGAGATATCATTGATATCCGACTTATAGAACTTGATGTGGATACAAGAGTAATACATGGTATCACATTTGAGTAATCTAAAGGCCTAAAGAGAATGCGTACTTTTACATTCTAACTTTGTATTTTTGATGGTCTCATCAAAAGTCTGAGAAAGCTTTGAAAGTAGAATAGGGGTAAGCTCATAGACTATTGCAGAAAACTTTAAACTATACT
>JBFHGF010000385.1:0-3351 GCA_041583335.1 Bacteriovoracaceae bacterium | reverse complement strand
GGACCCTTGTATAGTGGTTACCATTTAAATGTTCAAGACCACCGGTCTGAGTCCCAGTGATAAGAAATTGAGTATGTTCAGTAGAATGGAATTTTTGATAATCCTTTTTTAGAGATAGATTACCGTATCCGATTTTTTCTGGCAGGTATTCGCCGATGAGATTTATCAAGAAAAGCTTATGGCGCCATTTCTCGAGCTCAGAGTACTCATCCTCCGGCAGGGAGGGGGATTTGGTAAACCCACTGGTATCGTATTTTATAATTCCATCATCTATTTCGGACATTAATTTCCCTCATTTTTAATAACATCTCGGAATCTATAGAGTTTTACTAAATATTTCTTACAACATTTCGATAAGTTAGAATATAGACTCAGATTATTTTATTAAAAGCTAATTTAGGCAGGATGAAATTCGATGTCAAAAGTCGATGAGCTGAAAAAGAAATTTACTGATTTTCTTGAAGAACTCAAGAAGAAGCTTCCGAAGAAAGGTGGGAAAAAGGCTTCTGATGATGAGCTTGAAGAAGGTGAAGAGTTTGATGATGATCTCTATGATGAAGATCTGGATGATGACTTTGATGAAGCTACAGGAAAGGTTAGTGTAGACCCTGATGCACTTGCACAAGAACTTGATGGAGATGACACTAATGATGTGAAAGAAGAGAGTAGTGAAGTAAGCGATGATAATGATGAAGAAGAGGGCGAAGAAGATGATGATGAAGAGGAAGAAGAACTAAGCGACGAAGAAAAAAAGAAGAAACAAAAGAAAATGCTCATCAATGGGCTCCTTGTCCTTATTATTATCTACCTTAGTTTTGATCAATTTATGGGAACGTCAGAGGAAAACCCTGAAGAGGTACAAACTCAACAACCGGTAAAAAGAAAACCCCGTCCTAAAAGAAATACAAAAAAGAAAGTAGGCCAGAAGACTAAAAAAGAAATGAATCAAGCGGCCAAAGGTGAGGTCAAGCAAGCTCCTGTGGCCACACCGGAGCCAACGCCAGAACCAACACCGGAGCCAACGCCGGAACCAACGCCGGAACCAACACCGGAGCCAACACCGGAGCCAACGCCAGAACCAACTCCTGAGCCTACACATGCTGAGGTGAAAGAGAAGGAACAAATGACCATCACCCTTGGTGAAGAGGAAAATAAACTTGGTGAAAATACCGGAGAAGAAGTTGGGGCTGAAGATAATGGACTTGATTCAATGACTGAGGCCATTGAAAAAGACTTAAAAGAAAAGAAAGACGAAAAAAAGAAGATGAACGAATCTCTCGATATGATCGAGCCAGATATGGAGTATGTCGCCCCGCCTAACTACAAAAGGCTGGGACGAGGCCTAGTTTATAACTGCATTGATAGGCATTGGGCCTGTGTTGATAAATTTGCTTATTTTCAGTGTCGTGAAAATTATAAGTACAATAAGGGCAATAATAAGAAAGCAGAGTGTGTCGTTCGCAATGTGTATGCATCTGAAGCAGACTGTAGTGTCATTCAAACCTATTACATTAATATGGGCGAGCCCACTGATTTTTGTAATAGCTCAAATGAGAGTGAAGAGCCTGTTGTTAAGACACGCATTGAATTAAATGGTAATTAAAGGAAAGTTATAACTTATGACGAAAAATATTTTCTACTTATCCAATAAGATCAAAAATAATGAACTTGATAGTGAGTTAAAGCATATCTTTGAAACACATAAATGGAAGGCCACTTATGGCTCCTATCACACTGATGCGAGTGCGAAAGGGATTGTTTTTTGTTTAAAAAATGAAGTGGAGGAGCTGTATCGCTCATCACTGGCCACTGGAGTGATCGTTCTTTATAGTTCAACTGATTTAGATAATGATGTAGAAGATTTGGATGATAAGTATGGTGAATACATTAAGGGTTATCTCGATGAAACAAAAATAAAGACCTTTGCTCCAAGGCTAATCAAATCAATTATTCAAGATGAGCTTCTTCAGTCAACAGTTGAAAATACCCAGGAGCACCTTGGAAAGGTTTTAGAGCAGAGTCTATTGGAGCTTCAAAGAGTGAAGAAGCTACATGAAAAAGTCGTACCTATAAGACAAGAAAAAATTAAATCGGTAACGCTCTACTCTAAGTTTGCCGCTGGATTTAGTTCTGGAGGTGAGTTCTTTGATCTGAAGAAATCAGATAAAGAGATTGTTATCATGCTTACGAGTACTAAATCTTATGTGGCTTCTTCTGTGGTACTTGGCCATTTTGAGGAATTTCAAAAAAATGGGGATTCATCCAAAGCTGGAATTGAAGATTTTCTAGAGGAGCTTATAGATGAGTGCCGCTCCTTAGAGCTAATTAGTCGTGAAGATTACAAACTTTTACAATTAGATATTATCCGATTAGACTTAAGAACATACGAATATGAAGGCTTTCATTTTGGAAAAGGTTGTTATTATTCGGATGGCGTAAAGAAAATAGCTTCTAATAAGTTACCGATTAATGAAAACTCATTCGAAGAATCATATTTTCACGGTGTGTTAAGACGTGGTCAAAAACTTATCTATGTTAGTCCTGGTGCTTTTCAAAATTATGAAGAGAAGCAGCAAGAAGATAAGATTGAAACGGTGATCTTGGAACAATTCAAAAATGGAGCCAGAGAAATTCTCAATGAAGCCTTTTTTCAATTAAAAAAGGATAACGAAGAAGATTTTTTGAAGTATGATGCTTCTATAATCTATCTCGAGGTTGATCCGAATGCATTTATTCAAGTCTAGTTTTGTAATTTTTGCCCTTCTTCTTTCAACAAAGCTCTTTGCGTTTAGCTCTTCAGAATGTCTAAAGAGGGATTTCAATGTTCAGGTTGATCACAAGGGATTTCCCTTTGGTCTCCTCGATGTAAAGCTTGGAATTGAAAAACAAGGCTGTAATATTACCATTTCTCACCAGAAGTATAAGTATCTCAATTTCCAATGGATGGTCGATGTATGTCGTGGTCCCGTCCATATCAAAAAAGGCGCTGGTGCTGTAGATGTAATTAAGAAAGTTAATAATTGTTCTGCCGCCTCAAAAGATGATTTTTGTTCAGAAGTAAAAAGCTTATCGACTACTATTCAAGATGACGGGCTTATTTTTGCGACGGGAATTAAAGAAGACATAGAGTCTAATCACGGGAAAGTTTACTGTAGTTTTCTTCTCCTAAATAAATACCTTCAGGATTCGATCGTTTTTAACAGCTCTGATGAGTATGATGATAATCTAGAAGGCTTAAGTGGCCCTAAAAAGAAAGAATTGACGACTTCCTCTAGCTCTAGTTCTGCTGATTTTGTACCTAGACCTGTGATGGAGGAAGGGGATGCCCCTGTTATAGAAAGTACTCCAGTT
>JBFHGF010000384.1:0-3368 GCA_041583335.1 Bacteriovoracaceae bacterium | reverse complement strand
TAAGAGCAGGTTTCGCAAGATTCTGCTGGTCTGCAAACATAAGGTCATGCATTTTCCAAAAGTTTCCTTTCTTTTGTTCTTCAGCACAAAGGGCCGCTTCAGAAGCGAGAGGGGCCATCGTATGAAATGGTAGTGGGAAGTGCTTAAATACAACTTTTACTTTATCGCCATATTTCTTTTTCAGCTGTCCCATAATTTCTGAACCACGAGAACAGAAAGGACACTGAAAATCAGAGAATTCAACGATCGTTACTTTAGCATCAGCTTTACCCATAAAAAGAGAATCCCCTACTGGAATATCCTTTACTGGGCGAGAAGGCTTTTGCAAGTAAACTTCAACTGGGCTGCTTTGTGTTTTCTTAGCAATCCAAGCGTCGATCGCTTGTTGTTTCTTTTCTTTTAAGAGAAATTGCTTAATACGTGCAGTAAGTTGCTCATTCAAATTATTCTTAGGAATTTTTCTCTCAAGAACAAAGGCATCCACTTCTTTATCAGAAACACTTACACCTTTAGCGATATTCTCTTCAAGAAACTTATCATTATCCCCTTTATAGTTAGGGTCAGCTTCCATGAACTTCTTTAACACAAGAGCGCGAAGCTGATTGTATTTAATTTCATAAACTTTCATTTCTGCTTCATAAACATCACTCTCTACTCCAGAGAGAAGTTCATCAAATGTAACCACCTTTCCATTAATCTTGGCGGCAGCTTCATTATTGGGAGCAGGTTTAAAAATAAATTGAGGTTTACTATCAACTTCTTTAGTACAAGCAAAGAATGCACTAAGACCTAAGATCATAGCAAAACCAAACGTGAGCACTGGTTTTTTCATAACATTATCTCCTAAAATAGTAGAATTTTATAAGCCTCTGAAATGATAACCTAGGATGCAGTAGATTGCGACAATTCTTCAAGAAATTGTCTATAGACAACTGATTCGTTCAACAACTCGGAATGCTTACCCGAGTTCACGAGTCGGCCGTCTTCCAACACGATAATTTGATCAGCTTCGAGAATTGTCTCTAAGCGGTGGGCCACAATAAAGGTAAGAGACGTTTCTTGAATCAAGAGGACCATTTTTCTCAAGGCCAACTCTAACTCTCCATCAAGCCCAGAACTGATCTCATCAAAGAGAACCACTGGCTTCTTAAGAAAGCAGGAACGAATCGCTGCGAGGAGCTGTTTTTGTCCCATCGAAAGGGCTCTTTGATCTAATTTATCATCGGGTCTAATTCCCCAATGTCCCATATAAGGAATTTCGCGAACCACGCTCTCCCAGAAGCGATAGAATGATTCAGGAATTTCACGAGACATACAAATATTAAAGGCCACGGTATCAGAGAAGATATGGCTATCCTGACTAACAATTCCCACCTGCTCACGGTAGTGGATAATATCTTCCAGACCATTACCTGGAAAAGAAATCTTCTCCCCATCTTGAGTATCTATATAAATACCGCCCTCATGAGGAACAATATTGGCCGACATAATATTGAGAAGAGTTGATTTACCACAACCAGAAATTCCTACAATACCAATAAGCTGACCGGGAAGAGCAGCAAAGTTGATATCTTGTAGACAAAAAGGAGTCTCATCATCTTGAGCACTCTTACGAGGATATTCAAATTTCTTGATATCCACTTCCACACGAGAAACAGGCTTCACGCCTTTGAAAGTCTGTGACTTAGAACTTAAATTAGAATCGAGATGCGAGAGGAATTCATCGATCCTTAAGGCACCTGTATAGGCCCTTTGAATATTGGCAATTTTTGCTGCGACATCTTTTACAGGCCCAATAGATCTTTGAATCAAATCCACGATGGCAAAAATAATTGCAGCTTCCGTTATCTTTGAATAGGGAAAGAGAAAAACGATAAAGGCCAGAAGGATCGGATACAGGGACTCGGCCGTTGAGTAGTAACCTGCATCCCAAATATTAGCGGTAAGCTGCTTAGTCAGGAAGTCTTTAAAAACAACCTCTCCTCTTTTGGAAGCATAATTCTCATGACGAGTATAAAAGGATTCTTTAATTCCTCCTACCATATTGGAAAGTAGCCGACTCATATCCGCACGAGACTTTCTCACTTCCATGAAAATTTCTCGCATATAACGAGAACCCCAGACCAATAATATAGAGGCCACAATCTCTGATACCGCAAGGGAAATTCCCGTCACCTTATTGAGGGTAACGAAACTGACCAAACCGGAAATCACAAAGAAGAGGTCAATAAAGATACCAAAAGAGCCCGAAGTCATCAGTTCGCGAAAAGATTCCGTATCGTTCATGATTCGAGCAATCACTTCACCTTGGGGATAGTCTTCATGCTTAGAGTCTCCCCCCTTTTTCATATCATAGGTGTGCAGCCACTTGTCATAGCAAAGTGAGCGAACATTTTGCATCAACAGCTGCACATACTTATTGATCGTCAGTTGATAGATCACACGATTGAGATAGATGCCTACAAAGAGGTATCCTAAACTCCACAAGGAGCCATAGAATGCTCCCTTGTCTTTATAGTTTTCGGCCAGATCAGCAATCTTCTGAGGAGTCAGTGCTCCCAAGATAGAACTGATCACTAAGCAAACGGCAACAATGACGAGAAAAAGTTTGCCGCCATTGAAGAAGAAAAATTTAGACCATTTGTTGTTTGAAATACTCATATGTCTCTTTATCTGGTTGCAGAAGATCGTTAACACCACCCTCTTCAACAATTCCTTGTTCTTTATCTAAATAGAAACAAAAATCACTGGCCCTTACCGTCGATAGACGGTGGCTTGATAAGATCACCGTCTTGTCAGCAATCGGCGCCCAGTTCTTTAGCTCTGTTATAATTTGTTTTTCTAAGATGAGATCGACCGAAGAAAAAGGATCATCCCAAATGTAAATATCCACATCGGCCATCAGTGATCTAACGATAGCAAGGCGTTTGGCCTGTCCACCACTAAGACGTTTCCCCTTTTCACCGACTTCCATTTTCAGAAGGCCCTCTTGTGAGCTGGCCAGATAATCAAGGCCAAAGAGCTTCAGCAACTCAAAGGCTTCCTCTCGTCTTTGGGGTGTGACCTCTTGGCCCAAGAAAATATTATTTTCTACGGTGTCATTATAGAGGTAAGGGTCTTGGGAGACGTATGAGATGTCTCTCTTTTGTAATTTCAAAATATCTGCAATCTGTGTCAGTAAAAAGGTCTTACCATGTCCGGTCTTCCCTACCATCACAGTCCATACACCTTTTTTAAAGGCGGGACAGATCTTTTTATCCCAGAAGTTGAGGTTTAACTTCACCTCATCCCCATAGGTTTTCTCTCCCATTATATTTTGCTCAATATAAGATTTTTCTTCATCTGTTTGCTCACCAAGAGCGGCCACC
>JBFHGF010000383.1:0-3373 GCA_041583335.1 Bacteriovoracaceae bacterium | reverse complement strand
GAGGAAGTCGGTTCATCACTTGATCCACTCGGTTCTTCACAAGAACAAGGGCTTCGTTGGGATCAGTACCAAGTTCGAAAAGTACCTGAATGGTGGCTTCCCCTGCTGAAGTAGCATCGGATGTGATATAGCGCATGCCCTGAACCCCGTTAATGGATTGTTCAAGGGGAATCAACGCTGAACGAATAAGAACATCCCCAGAAGCTCCGGGGTAGGAAACGCTCACAACGATTCGCGGAGGAGCAACGTTAGGAAACTGGGCTACGGGCAGTGTTCTAATGGCCAAGAATCCAAGAAAGACTATCACGATTGATATTACAATCGCGAGAACGGGTCGGTGTATAAATTTCTGAAACATAATTAACTCTCTAGTTAAAATTAAGCGATTAAAAAAAATTGCTTAAATTACTCAACGGGTAGCTCAAGGTCGTTTCTCACAACCTTATTATCTTGGAGGTCATATTCGACTTTATCTCCAGAACGAACCTTCTTAAGCCCATCGATGATAATGATATCCTTTTCACTGATTCCTGAGTTCACAATGAAAAGGTGAGAGACATCATCTTCAGAAACAACAACTTCTTTAGCGTGAACAACATGATCGTTACCCACAACATAAACATATTTTTTATCAAGAACTTCAAATGTAGCTTTTTGAGGAACAACAAGGGCCCCAGCGATTGGCTCTTCTAGAACAACAGTTCCTGTTTCTCCGTGGCGCAAAAGACCATCTGGGTTTGGAAATGACGCCCTAAAGGCCACGTTACCTGTTTCGTTATTAAAGTCAGCTTCGATTGTGTCAATCTTACCTTTGTATTCAAACTCCTTTCCATTGGCCAACATCAGTTTTACAGGAAGCGAGCGCTTATCTTGCTTATTCCCCATGAAATTCAGGTAATCAGTTTCAGATACATTGAAGTAAACCCACATTTGTGAGTTATCGGCCAAGCTTGAAAGAAGCTCCCCTTCCTCTACTAAACTCCCCAACCGAACATGAAAGCGGTCCATGATTCCATCAAAGGGTGCTTTAATGGTAGTAAAATCTAAGTGGGTTTGGGCCAATTTAAGTTCAGCTTTCGCTTTATTTAAACGGGCCTTTGACAAGGCCAACTCGTTGGCCGAAACAACCTTACGCTTAGCCAAATTTTTTGTATTTTCGTATTCAATCTTGGCCACATCAAATTCGGCTTTCGATTTCTCATACTCGGCCTCCATAAGAAGGGGCATCAGTTGGAACATCTTCTGTCCCTTTTCTATTTTTTGCCCTTCATCGACATAGACTTTTTGGAGGTAGCCTCTTTCATAGGCCCTCAGTTCGATGTGTTGAATGGCATGAATCTGGGCCACATATTGCTTTCCAATATTCATATCTTGTTTCCAAGGGTGTGTAACTTTATAGATATGTTCCTCACCTTTATGGTGATCAGAGTCACAAGAAGTTAGGCCTGCGATAAGGGATAGCGTGAGAAGAAGTACAGGATATTTTAAAAATAAGCCTTTCATATTTTAATTCCTTTTCTTTGTTTATTTTCTCAACGTAATGGCCACGGCCATTAAATGATCAGAGAAAAATCAGTACAAAGTTAAATTTAAATTCGAATTTATGCGTGTGCGGGAATTAACAATGAAAAGGAGGCCCTTGCGGGTAATAGATAGAATTAATCGAAGTATGAACGAAAATATCATTGTGAAGAGAGAAGCTCTCATTAATATAATTGATGTAGAATTTTGGTTCAATACTGTAATGAACTTCAGTGACTTTAACAAAGTGCAGCTCATAGTCGCTGCCATCAATATCGTCATTCTCTGTAACTTCAATTTCGACATCGGATTCAGAAACATCGGATGAATAGCGAAGCGAAGTCTTCTCCATTGCAGAGAAAGCAAAGAGAGAAGTAATCAAGAATATGAAGATAAAATTAATTTTCATAACTTATTCTTATAATCGTTCGATTCAGCATCAGATTCAAGGGGATTCTTCCCTAATTGTCTAATTTCTTTCAAACTAGAGGTAAAATAAAATCTAATTAGTTAAGAAATACGTACAATCGGTCACCTGCATAGTTCATCAGCTCACTCCAAAAGTAAATCTTTCGCTACATTTGCCTAAAAGATAAATTTTGGCCGTTTTAGATGCCTGCTCCCTTTTCGCAGCACGCCCCCCGAAAAGGGAGCGCGTACCAAAAGGCAAAAAAAAAGCCAACTCAAAGAGTTGGCTTTTTATATAAATCTGGTGGGCGTGGCAGGGATTGAACCTGCGACATCTGCCTTGTAAGGGCAGCGCTCTCCCACTGAGCTACACGCCCGATTCTTATCTGATTCGGTAGAAGAGAATTTAATGGTTTCCTCATTTTCTGTCAACGAAATATTTCCAATTTCCTATAAAATTTATACCTCATATGGCCACCATCCATGTCTCAACGTATTTAAGCTCTAATAAATTCATTTCGAGGGGAAATATAAATGAAAAAATTAGTAGTATCGGCCATCATCATGGCATCTTCAAACCTATGGGCGATTCTTCCATATGGTTCACTTCAAGATCAAGCAGCAGAACTTTTAGAAGTCGAGAGCAGTGAGTTCTACAATGTTTCAGAGCAAGTAGTGCGCACGACAACTGGCCCTCTCTATCAATTATCATTTTCTTATGATGTAGAAGAATATGACAACTACGGTTACGAAGTTCTTACTTACAACTGTGTTGCCACTGCGAAAGGTCTTCCTGTTCTTTCTGGAAACTCTATAAAGTGTGAGTTAGATGAAGGAACTCTCATCGACGAATTATAAAATGAAAAGGCCTTCTCTTTCGAGAAGGCCTTTATTACGCAATAAATTTTAACTGTGATTAGTTAGCGACTTGTTGTCCACCTTCTTGATCACCTTTAAGAACTTTAAGTCCCACAACCTGCATGAACTTCTCTGGTTGAGTCAGCTCCAAGGCCACGCGTAGAACTTCTTCTACATGTGTACATGGTATGACATTCACTCCCGTTTTGATTTCATCAGGAATATCAGCGAGATCCTTAGCATTCTTCGCAGGAATTAAAATTGTGTTAATTCCATGTTGCTTAGCTGCCAGCATCTTCTCTTTTAGACCACCAATAGGAAGGACACGTCCACGAATTGTCACTTCACCAGTCATGGCCACATTTTGCTGAACTTTGATTCCTGTGATGGCAGAAGTTAGTGCTGTTACCATAGTAATCCCAGCGGAAGGTCCATCTTTTGGAGTAGCCCCTTCTGGTACGTGGATATGAATATCATTCTTATCATACCACTCAGCATCGATACCAAGACGATCACTAATGGATCTTACATAGCTTAAGGCAGCTCTTGCAGACTCCTGCATCACTTCACCTAACTTACCAGTAAT
>JBFHGF010000382.1:0-3389 GCA_041583335.1 Bacteriovoracaceae bacterium | reverse complement strand
ATGGTCTTACCACTTTCAAACATGAGGAAATCAAGCGCCTCTATTTTGTGAAGGCGGCAGCGGCCATCGAAGTCCAAAAGTTTACTCTAGGCCACTATACGCTTGAGCTCTCGCCCCAAGGTTTAAAGATCTCCAATCAAGAGCAAAGAGAACTCTTCTCCTCTCTTACTGGTAAGGCCTTCTTAGTGGGCTCACATAAATCACCCCAAATAAAAAGCAATCGTTTTGGAGCGGCCTATTTAAAAGTAAAAATGGGAAAGAAAACCTGTAATGAACAAACCATCCACTCCATCAGCTTTAAAGATCAACAACTCACCCTGAACGGAAACCTCTATGGTGAGAAGTGCTTCATTCCCTATAGCGCTACTTTCTCTGCAGGAGAGCGTGGTCAATTGAAAATAAGCATCCAAGGAAAAAGGGATCACGAAACCATTTGGCTGGGAATCTATGGTTCAAAAGTTGAGGGTATGCCCTTCTACGGTGGTGGCGAACAGTTTACTGAGCTTAACCTTGATGGAAACCTCATTCCCTTTCTCACGCAAGAGCAAGGGCATGGGCGTGGCCGTTATTGGACCAGCCTTCCCTTTGATTTGGTGACAGGTGGTCTCAGTGGTGGAGATCGCTTCAGTACTTATATCCCCATCCCCCTCATTTTTTCCCGTTCTCGTGAGGGAAGTTGGTTCTCCCTCAAGGCAAGAGGTAGCCACTATAGTATCGCTGATCTGCGTGAAAAAAATGCCATGGCCTTGTGGAGTTTAACGGATCACCTCAATCTAGAAATCAACCACGCTCAAACTCCCCTAGAAATGGTCGCCAAGAATGCCCAAGACCTAGGCCTCCCTCACCCTACACCCGAGTGGTTCTATGAAGGGGCCGTGCTTGGTGGCTTTCTTGAAGGGGAGGAGAATGTTTACCAACTCCTCAAGCTTATCGATCAATACCACATTCCGACCAAGGCGCTGTGGATTGAGGACTGGAGTGGAATTGATAAAACCATCGATGGCTCAAGACGCCTCAAGTGGAATTGGGAAGTAGACAGAAGGCTCTACCCCCATTGGGATAAAATGGTTACAGACATCAAAGCGCGCGGGATTCGTGTTGGTGGCTACCTCAACCCTTTGGCCCGAGAACTTAAAGAAGAAGATCTCCCCTATCATCAATTACATATGATGAATGAGCTCAAGGCCCAGAAACTCTAGATGCACAATAAAGGTCGTGAAGTCTACGCTGACTTAGGATTGATCAAGGCTTACTTTGTCGACCTCTTAAATCCTAAGGGCTATCGGGAGTTGCAAGAAATTTTAAAGGAATACTTCCTCCCTAGCGGCATTCAATTTTGGAACGCTGACTTCAGTGAGGCCCTTCCCTTGCAAACCCATTACGTACGCACCCAAGAAGAGGGACTGGCCCTACGCCAACGTTATGTCACCACTTGGGCACAGTTTAATCGTGAATTCATCAATCGCTATATGGATGGCGATGCGGTGGCCTTTATTCGCTCAGGACACACAGAGTCCCTGCGCTATAATCAAATGTATTGGCAAGGGGATCAGCTGACGACATTTGATAAAGACGATGGCCTCTACTCCACCACTATTGCCGGAATCACCAGTGGCCTTAGCGGTATCCTCATTAATCATTCGGATATCGGCGGTGCTATCAAGACTTTAAATCTAAAACGAAGTCGAGAACTTATGCATCGCTGGATGGAAAAAGAAGCCTTTGGCGCCCTCTTTCGCAGCAAAGAAGGCATGGGAACTTTGAAGCTCTCAGTCTTTAAAGATCTCGAACTACTAGAGAGCTTTGCCAAGTGGGCCAATATCTTTCACGACCTCTTTGCCTATCGCAAAGACCTCTACCTTCAGGCCCAAACCCAGGGACTACCGGTCCTCAGGGCCATGTTCCTCCACTACCCTGAAGATAAAAAAACCTACACCATAGACGATCAATTCCTCTTTGGAAAAGATCTACTCGTGGCCCCTATCCACTCCAAGAAAACGTCGCGACAGGTATATTTCCCCCAAGGTCATTGGGTACACTTTCTAACCAACAAGTCCTATAAGATGGCCACAGGTGAAGAGCGAGAAATCCAGGCCCCTATCGGATGTCCTGCTGTTTTTTATAAAGCAGACAATAGACAGCTTGAGCAAATATCCCTTAAAGTTAGAAGTAATTACGCTAACTCATGCCCATCACTCTAAGCTGGTAGAGAATCAATGACTTTAGAAGAGGCCTTCGAACAATTAAGCCATAAAAAGGGAGTTAAATTCAACGAACTCCTTAAGATTTGCCAGCGCTTCTTTCCTGATCACCATGTCAATGGGGATCATCATATATTTAAACCCCCTTGGGAAGGTCCCCCGTGGATCAATATTCAGCGCCAAGGCAATATGGCGAAACCGTATCAAGTTACCGATGTTCGCCATGCCTTAGAGAAGTTAGAGACGATCTCTTAATAACCGTCTGAAATAGAAATGGTAATTCTGGCCTCTGACTCACAAGTGAGTTGATCACCATCAGCATCGCAATTAGTCTCTGAAACATCAACATTTGAAGATACAGAATAACCATCTCCTGCAATATTTAATTGGGATAAGAAATCAAATCCACTCTTTTCCAAAACTGGTCTCATCAACGCTAAATAGGAGTCAGAATCAATATCAATGGACTTAAGTCTACCTAACATCGATCTCTTCACATTGGCCCTAACCTGACCACGTATTCCATTTTGACGATCAACCACTTCAACTGTTTGGGCATCAATAATGATCATTTCAATATTATTCTGTGCGGCCGTAGCGGGAATGGCCTGTTCAAAATTAATGGATTGCCCTTCAAGAACACCCCTAATCGCAAAGTTCCCTTTAATAATAGCATCTTTCCCCGAGACGGAGTTTTTATCAATGCGATAGACTTCACTGCTATTGAGGTTAAGCTCTAAAACAAGCGTATCAGCTTGTGCATTAAGGGCCAGTACAGATACTAGGCAAAGAAATAGACCTTTTAATGGTTTCATAAAGTTCTCCTCTAAATTTGTTTTTCAAGATCATGGCCCAGAAATGAATTGAGCATAAGGCTTTAGGAAAAGCTTTTAGGTGATGTATGAAACTTATGCATTTTTTTATTTATGCTAGAGTACTAGAATTCGTACCCCAATCCCAGCTCAATGGTATTAACGTTAAACTCCATCAGATCATTATTAGAAGTAACCCTTTGATAACTGTACCTTGCTTCGAGCTCCATCCTCCTAGAGAGAGCATAGAGCACAGAAAACTTCATATTCATAAGATGTTGATATTCACGCTCCCCCTCTTCAGAGTGAGAAGTTAACGCCTTTGCTGAGTTCATCGACTTTCCCACTGACCTGCGCCCAACAAAGAAAACAGACT
>JBFHGF010000381.1:0-3392 GCA_041583335.1 Bacteriovoracaceae bacterium | reverse complement strand
TGGCACGTAGATATTATAGTAAATTCCCCCAGGAACACTCTTTCCAGGCTTCACATTATCAACTTGCGTAACTTTATACTTATCTAAAAGAATATTAAGGTCTTCTTTAGATTTCTTTGTATCTACGGAACGCAATAGTACACGATATACCTTTGTACTTCCGTAGCGACTATCTCGATATCCTCTTTGTCCTTCCTCTTCGTAGTCAGACTGCTCAAGGTCGGCAACATCAAAGTCCTTAGGGAGAGCATCCCAACTGGTCAAGATAACATCAGATTCTTCTTCGTAGCGAATTTCATCATCAAGAGCAAGAGCATCAAATTGACTCTCTTGCTTGGTTTCGACTTCATCAATTTCAGAAGCTCCAAGCTCAAAGTTTTCATTGGCCTTAGATTGATCTTCCTTAAAAGAAAGAGTTGTATCGAGCCATTTGAGCTGTGGCTCATAGACACTAATTTTTTCGATGATCTCTTTTTCCCATTGAATATTTAATTTTTGAATCGCAAAAACTAAAATTACTCCGGCCAGAAGAAAGATAATGATATCTCTAAATACTCGAAGCTGACGCCTAAATGAGAGGTTTGTTTTTATACGTGAAAAATCAAAGCCAGGGTGAAAAAGATCCCTTTGCATTTTTAGAGAGAGCTTAACCCATTCAGGATAGAGTGTAATTTCCATACTGTTGAGAACAGAATCGAGATTATGCTTCTCCGCTTCGTCACTCAAGTGGTACTCGGACTTCAGCTCTGAATACTTAAGCCCCAGGTTTGGACTAATGCGATTAGAGACTTGAAACCTCTCCGACATTTGATCTTCAAATTCAGGAAAATACTCAATCATGAAGTCACGCAAGATAACCCCAAGCCTATCGTAGGAAAGCTTAGATCTCTCACTCAGTTCTAGAATAGAGAGGTCTTTCGTCGTAAAAATATAAAAGAGAAATGAGTTTCGCAGCCAGGTAAACCATGCATTTAAAGGCCCTATTTTGGCGTAGAGAAGAGCATAGTCAAAACGACCAATAATTTGGGTAAAAGATTGCCCAGCAACAAAGAAGGCCGACCAAAAAGCATTAAACTCTGTCTCGTACCTTCCCTGCCATGTCAAAGCGTCGTAATTGAGCCCTAACCAGGACTCAAAACGCTCTAAATCTTCTTTGTTAAAAATGACAACTTCACTCATAAGCTGAATTATACCTCAATAAGAACAGCAATACCCTGTCCACCACCAATACAGGCAGAAGCAATCCCTCTTTTAAGCCCTTTCGCCTTCAACTGGCGAGCTAGACTTAAGGTGATTCTATTTCCTGATGCCCCTAGAGGGTGACCAAGAGCAATTGCCCCACCCCAAATATTTAATTTACTGAGATCAAAACCTAGCTCCTTTTGGCAGGCCAATGTTTGGGCCGCAAATGCTTCATTAATCTCAATCAAGTCAATATCATCTATGGTTAACTTATTGCGCTCTAAAATATTGCGAATTGCAGGAACAGGCCCAATGCCCATAATTGTTGGATCGACACCCATCACTTCTCCATCGAGAATTCTGGCCAATGGAGTAAGTCCTTTTTCTTTCACAAACTCTTCGTCAGCAATCAAAGTTGCCGATGCCCCATCTACAATACCTGAAGCTGTAGCGGCGGTAACCACACCATCTTTTTTAAATGATGGTCTAAGCTTGGCCATTCCTTCGACAGTAGAGTCTCCTCTAAGATGTTCATCTTTCTCAATTGTCCCTCGCTTCGTTTCAAAGGGAGCAATCTCATCTTTAAAGTGACCTTCTTTATATGCAGCTTCGGCCTTAAGGTGAGAATTAACGGCAAACTCCTCACACTCTTCTCTGGTAATACCATATTTCTCGGCTAGGTTTTCCGCCGTAATTCCCATAGGACAACCACCGTACTGATCAGTTAAAGAATCCATGAGCATATCAACAGTCTGCAAAGCGCCGTATTTCGTTCCAAAACGACTTCCGTATACGAGGTGAGGAATATTCGACATATTCTCTGACCCAGCAGCAATCATGGCACGACCTTCACCAAGAAGAATCATTCTAACGGCATCAAGAATTGACTGTGCACCTGAGCCGCAAAGTCTATTTACACAGTGGCCGGGCGTATCTTGTGAAGCCCCACTCTTGAGAGCAAGGTGCCTTCCCCCATACATGGTATCTGTAGTTGTCGTTACCACATTACCCAAAATAAACTGATCAATATCCGTTCCCTTAAGATTTAATTCCGACAAAGTTGCTTTCGTCGCATGAACAGCGAGATCAACCGGAGTTACATTCATTAAACTGCCCCCAAACTTTCCAAATGGAGTACGCTTTCCATAAACGAGATATATATTTCGGTTACTTAGCATGCTATTTAGCGTCATATTTTGCCTCCTTGAAGGTTTCCTCTTAAAAATTGTACCCTAATAATAGGATGCCAGGAGGGCATTTACAAAGAAATAGAGGAAGCCTCAATGAATGATATTTCCCAAGTTCGCGCCGAACGCTACAAAGTTAATGAGCAAAAGAGGCACAACTCTGAAATTAAGAAACTTCGTTCTGAAAATGGCCGTACTTACGAGAAAGAAGCCAAGCGTTATGAAGATATGCTTGGACGTATGCAAAGAGAGTATGAAACCAAGGTTAACAACCTCGAAAGTGAGCTTGAGCAAAAACTGGTAGGGATTCGTTCAAAGCACGAAATGCGTATCCAAGATGAAAATAAGCGATTGGATGAAGAACTCAAAAATTTAAAACTTACCCACCAAGACCAAGTTTCAGAAATCGAAGAGTCTCAAAGTAATGAAATTCAAGAGATGCAAGAAAGCCATAGAAATACTCTGCAAAATGCCAGAGAAAAATTTATCAAAGCACAAGCAAAGTGGAAAACGAGCTAATAACGTAGGGATTGATCATGACTGATAATGTAGAAGGTAATGTATTCATCAATGGTAGAGCGCAAATTCTTGAGATGTTCCAATATCTAAATCCAGAGGAACGCGAGAGACTTCTCAAGCAAATTAGAATTAAAAACCCTCAGCTTGCGGCAGAGATTAT
Organism: Bacteriovoracaceae bacterium; assembly: GCA_041583335.1. GTDB lineage: Bacteria > Bdellovibrionota > Bacteriovoracia > Bacteriovoracales > Bacteriovoracaceae. Next base: position 344 of record JBFHGF010000381.1, on the reverse strand, counting down.
TGAAACCTCCATCCAATTTAAAAGTATTCTCACTCTAGCAGATGATGAAATCACTCGAGTTGTGAGCTATGTGAAAGCCCCTATTCTTGGAGTTGCTCTTAAATCGCTTAAAGTTCAAGAACAAAGAAGAGTTCTCTCTCTTTGCTCCAGAGAATATGCGGAAGAAGCTTATAGAGTAATGTCCACGCGCCTGGCCAATGAATCGAGAGATATCGAAAGAGCATGTGCCAAGATCAAATCAGTGATGTCAGCACTTGCTAAAAAAAGACTTATTAACCTCTAGCAATCAATTAGGTCTGCTAGAGGCCTCTTCTTGATTTATATTCTTTAACTATAATTTGATA
>JBFHGF010000380.1:0-3396 GCA_041583335.1 Bacteriovoracaceae bacterium | reverse complement strand
CCCGTTCTCCCCTCAATGCCTTTGTGGCCAAACCTTTTCGCGATGATCAGTTTTTTCCCGTTATTGATCGCATTCTTCGCCTCAAGGCCGATCACGTTACCGGAGACTTCGATAGTGATGAAGATGTCGAGTTTGACGAAGATGACTTTGACTTCGACCTAAGTGGTGAGTTTGAACCTAAGTCTTCAAACTCTAATAGTGAAGGGAGCGAGGACTGGTCCTATGGTTTTAAGGAAAAGAAACAACAAGAAGAGGTTTTAGATTATTCGCTGGCCAAAAAACGTGGCGAAGAAATAGAGCTTGATTATAGCTTAAAAAAAAATGAACGAGCTGAAGAGGATGCCGGCTATTCTCTTAAAAGAGAATTTACTTCAGGTGGTGAAAATATCCTTGAATTGAGGAGTAAAAAAAAAGAACATCAAGACTTAGGTCACGTTGAAAAAAAGACCAGTGCAGTAAAAGCCAATCCCGATGATGACTACGACCGTGAGCGCTTTAAAAGGGTCAAGCTTAAGCGCTTTTTAAATTTTCAAAAGATCTGTTGTGATGTCTTTATAAAGATGAATCCCAAAAAATATTTAAAAGTAATTAATGCGCAAGAAGACTATGGCCAAGACATGATTGCCAAATATAGTGATAAGGGCATTAAGTATCTCTTTGTGGCCAATGAAGACTATGCTGCCTTTAGCGAGCAGTTTGGTCACTTGGTTATGGGAAGACTGGAGAAGTCCAAATCTTATTCGGATGAAGTGAAAAGTGTTGTTGAATTGGCGGCCTTTGAACATACTATGGAGTCAGCAAAGGAGCTGGGGATTACTCAAGCAACAGCAAATAAGGTGCGCCAGAGTGTGAAGGCCAATATCGCATCCCTCTCAAAAATGCCTAAGCTCGAAAGTCTCTTGGCCCGTATTATGAGAGGGGGGGATTACCTCTCGGAGCATAGCCTTCTCTTAAGTTGTGTCGCTGGACAAATTTGCATGGCCACCAGTTGGGGCAACCCTCAAACACTAGAGAAACTCAGTATGGCCGCTATGTTTCATGATATTGCTTTAGAAAAAAATCAGTGGGCCCGTTACCATACTTTAGATCAGGCCAAAACTGCTGGATTAAATGACTCGGATATTGAGGCCATTAAAAATCATCCCGGGCTTGCTGCAAAACTTATTTCTGAAGGAGAACATATTTTTGCCGATGTGGATGCCATAATCATGCAACATCACGAATTACCAGATAAGAATGGTTTTCCCAGGGGTCTCGGTGCTCTCAGTATATCACCTTTGTCATGTATTTTTATTATTGCCAGTGAGTTCGTTGAAGAGGTTTATGGCAAACCCGCGAATGCAATTGACATACAAAGTATCAAAGCAAAATTCTCAGATAAATTTAACAAAGGTAATTTTAAAAAACCTTTGGAAGCGTTCTTAAAAGTCTTTTGAATTTCGCTATTCGCGCATAAAATAGATGAAAATTAAATTGGATTCGTTTTAGTTAGGAGGGCATATGCCATTTAGACCAGATATGAAAACGATTGTCATTGATGACATGATGACGATGAGAAAAATTATTACCAAGATGCTTAAATCTATTGGTTTCACTAATGTTCAAGAAGCTGATGATGGAGCTACGGCGTGGCCTATGATTGAAGCTGCTAAAGAAGCAGGTGAACCATTTGAGTTTATTGTTAGCGATTGGAACATGCCTAAAATGTCTGGACTCGACCTTCTTATAAAAATTCGTGCGACTGAAGGGATCAAGGACACTCCATTTCTTATGGTAACTGCAGAAGCTGAGCAAAGTAATGTAGTTAAAGTTGTTCAGGCGGGAGTTTCAAATTTTGTGGTTAAGCCTTTTAAGCCAGATACTTTAAAAGAAAAAATTCAAAAGATATTTCCTTAAAAGTTGTTGGGAAATATTATGATTTTTTCACAACGAAAGTTATTTTAGGTTGGTAAAATAAATTACTTTGATAAATAATTTAAGTACCGACATGAAGTAACTTTAGTATAGCTTAGGAAGAGTAAAATGTCTGACCCACAGTCTGCAATCATTCAGGAGTTCTTGGTTGAATCCTTTGATAATTTATCCAATATCAATGATGATTTAACTCAGTATGAAAAAAATGTGGAGGACTACGAGCTCCTTAATAGTATCTATCGTAAGATTCATACCTTAAAGGGATCGGCCTCTTTTCTTGGTCTTAATAAGTTACAAGAAATTACCCATACCGTTGAATCTATTCTCGATCATATTCGAGATAAAGAATTCTCAGTTAACTCTGACCTAATAGATATTTTTCTAGAAAGTTTTGATATCTGTGTTCACCTACTGCGCAATGTTGAAAACCATGGCACTGAAGGTGAACTGGATACTTCTGATATTTTGAAGCGATTGAAATCGAGCTTAGAAAATGAGTTATTGGGTTCAGAGCTTCCCTACGAAGAGATTCGGCCTGATTTACATAATATGGGCCTAGAAGAAGGCGTAGGCCCTGTTGAAGAGGACAATCTGTCTTCCCCCTCTTCTGATGAAGTCGATGATCTGGATGGTTTGATTGAAGAGCATCAGGGAGTAGAGGTGGCCGAAAAGGCTATAGAGAAAAATGCTCCTGAAGTGACGCTTACTCCTTCCTCGCCAAGTCCGGCTTCGCCAAGCCCTGCTCCTGTTCAAGCAAATAGCGCAAGTAGACCTAATTTGAGTGAAAGTATCGTGAGGGTAAATGTTCATCTTCTCGATAAAATAATGAATGTGGTTGGTGAGCTGGTGATTACCAGAAATCAAATCCTTCAGTACTCTAAATTTAAAGATGATGCCGATTTAAATCGCTATGCTCAGCAGCTCAATGTTATTACAACAGATCTGCAAACAGATATCATGACCACTAGGATGCAACCTGTGGGAAGTGTATTTAATAAGTTTGAACGAATAGTTAGAGACCTTAGTCGATCTCAGAAGAAAAAGGTTCGCCTTGAAATTATTGGTCAAGATACGGAACTCGATAAAACTTTGATTGAAGTCATCAAAGATCCAATGACCCACCTTATTCGTAACTCCTTAGACCACGGTCTTGAAACTCCTGAGCAAAGGCTCAGTAGTGGAAAAGGCGCAGAAGGGCTGCTCTCCATTAAGGCCTATCATGAAGGAGGCCAGGTTGTTATTGAGATTTCTGATGATGGAAATGGAATCAATACCGCAAGGGTGAAGAGTAAGGCGATAGAGAAGGGAATTATGAGTCGCGAGGAAGTGGAATCACTTTCTCAAAATAAAGTTCAGGCCCTTATCTTTCATCCTGGATTTTCCACCGCTGAAATTAGGGCTAAAAAGAATGATCTAAAAAATAAATTCAGGCACAAAAGTAAAAATAATTGATTTAGCCTGCTTTTTTTATTCTTATAATAT
>JBFHGF010000379.1:0-3404 GCA_041583335.1 Bacteriovoracaceae bacterium | reverse complement strand
GCCTACTTTGCAGACCCTAATGGTGCCCAAATTCTTCTGTGTACGGAAATTGGATCAGAAGGACGAAACTTCGAGTTCGCTCATCATTTGGTTCTCTTTGACCTACCAAAGAAGCCTGACCTTTTAGAGCAGAGGATTGGACGACTCGACCGTATCGGGCAAAAGCATGATATCTCCATTCATATTCCCTATGTCGTAGACTCATGGGAAGAGACCCTCTTTCAAATTTATGACCGTGGACTCAATAGTTTTAGAAAATTCTCTAGTGTGGGAACCCCGGTCTTTGTTCACTTCTCACAAGCAATTCATCAGGCCTTGCAAGTAGGTAAGCATAGTGAAGAGCTTATTGCCGAAGTCGAGGCCTATCGTGAAAAACTGGAAAAGGAAGTTGAAGAGAGTCGTGACCTTTTGATTGAAATGAACTCCTTTGATCCCGTTGTCGGTAATGAAATTGTTCGTATGGTAAAGGGCAGTGATTCGAGTGAGTCGCTTTCGACCTATATGGATGAAGTCTTTGATTGCTTTGGAGTCGATAATGAAGATCTCCATGAATACGCACAATATATTAAGCCCAATGATAATATGTTCATCCCTCACTTTCCTTACCTTGAGGCAGAGGGACAAACGATCACCTATGATCGTCGTGAGGCCTTAGAGAGGGAAGATTATCAATTCCTCAATTGGGACCACGCAATGGTGCGTGAAGTGATGAATCTCATTTTGAGTGAGAGCTATGGCAATATGACGGTGGCCACTCGTAGGAATGCCAAGGGCAAGAAGTCCTTTGTTGAGGCCTACTACGTCCTCGATTGTCCCGCCCCTGACTTCCTTGATATGAAGCGCTTCTTTCCTCCAACCTTGATTCGCGTGATGATTGATAAGGAAGGAGAGGACCATGCTGAGAAGTGGAGTAAGGAAGTTCTTGATGAGAAATGTGAACAGGCCGATCGCGAGGCACTTGATCGCGCAATGAAAATTCCTAAGGAATTATTCAAGGGCCTCATTAAGCTTGCCGAAACAAAGGCCCATGCTAAATCCAACCCCTATCTTGAACAGTATCGCCAAGAGATTGAAGATTATATGAATCATGAAGTGATGCGTTTGACTGAGCTTGCGAAGGTAAACCCTGCCATCTCTCCTGATGAAGTGGATCTTTTGAAAGCAATGAAGAGTTTGATGCTTGAGAGTTTAAAAGGTTCTCGTCTAAGGCTAGAGGGCATCCGCCTTATTCTTTAAGAAGCGTTCAAGATCGACTTCATTGAAGCACTCCATAATTCTGCTCCCAAATTGTTTCTTCAGTTTGGGTTCAGAGCCATGGAGCATAAGTTGTCCCATCGCAAATTTACATTTTTCCGGAGTGTAGTCGAGAGTAGATTCTTTTGGTGAGCAGTGCTTTTTATAGAGTTTGGAAGGATGGGGGAGACCTCGATAGTACTTCATCGCCAATCCATCACAGTCACTTAACAGCTTTTTATCTTCTTTAGATGTACAACCTGAAAGAATGAAAAGGACGACCAAAACCCATGACCCAAAGTTTAGCTGCTTAATAGGCCCTCCTCTTTGAGTACCATTTCAAAACGTTTAATCAGTTCTAAATTATAGAGGCCAATCCAATCAATTTGAAAGGCCTTATACGCTTGTGCTGGTGGCTCTTTCTTCGTAAGGATTCTCTTGTCAAAAGCGTTGACCAGATTAAGGCACTCTTGAAGAGGAGAGAGTTTGGTCATTTTATAGGGGCCAGTGCCCTGAAGGTTTTCTTCATGATTTTGAATGAGCTCCTCTACTTGAGGGCTTATAAAAGATTTCGAACTTAAGAGATTCGTCGATAGCTTGGTGTGTTTGAAGTATTCAAGTTTTTGATCTCTTTCTAATTCATCCATATCAGTAGCAAAGAGAGTCGCGATCTCGGGAGGAGTATGGGTGAGGCCTATGTCGTGGATAAGGGCGGCCGTGGCCAGATCATCAATATCATTTTCGGGAAGGCGAATATGTTCGGCCAATTTTGTTGCGAGACCACAAACGCTAATGCAGTGGTTGATAATAAGATCCGCTTCTTTTGATTTCTTTCCAAAGAGGCGCTTTAAGGCGTTAGGATTTTCAGTGATGAGCTGCCTTAGTCCCTTCGCCGCCTTTTGGGTCATATGATAGCTTTTCTGATTGGGGCTTTGTTGCATTTGTTCAATAGCAGTTGTGGCGACTCCTTCCATGATGGAGAGCCCTTCATCATCAGTGATTCCCTCTTTGCACAGGGCCATTTTTATGGCCTCATCGAGAAAGACGGTGACGTTATCAATTTGATCACTGGGAATGAAGAAGTCCGTAATTTCCTGGTTGATAAGTTTGACCAATTTGTCTTCATTAATCGCCTTGCCTTTAGGTGCATAACAAAGGTACTGATCTTTAAAATAGATATACAAATCAAAGGTAAGTTCAGAATTGGCCTTTACCGTGGTGATCCTAAGAGGGATAAACTCCATGAATTAATGACTCCAAGCTTTTCACATTAGCTCTACTAGTATAGCGTAAGTCACAATTTTATTCTGGATTTTCATCGTAGGAAAAACCTACATAACTTGTTGTCTTAGACAAAGGTGCGAAGGCCGTGAAGAAAACTTCATACTTTTTTGATTTCCTCTCTCCTTATTCTTTCTTGTCATGGAAATGGTTCTATAGTGAGTATAAACAAGGCTTGGCAGAATTGTCTGAGTTTGAATTCTATCCCGTGACTTTGGCCAATCTTATCCACTCTTGGGAAACCAAAGGTCCTGCTGAGATCGCGCCTAAACGTGAGTACTTGATGAAGGATTGTCTGCGCTATTGTTTGGCCCACAACTTAGAGTTTAATCCACCAGCTCTTCCTTTTAATTCACTCTATGCTCTTCGCCTTTCTTTAAAAGAGTGCAGCGGTGAAGATCAAGTTGAAGTGATCAATCTATTCTTTTGCGCTGCATGGGAAAAAGGGCTCGATCTTGGCTCCGATGAAGTGGTTCATGAGTTATTGGTGCAGGCCGGCTATCCCGCAGATGAATGGATGGAGCTGGTGGGAGATCGCGTTATACGCTCTCAACTAAAAATGAATACAAAAATGGCGATTAATGCAGGAGTTTTTGGACTACCGGCCTTTATTGTGAGAGAAAGGGAAGAGGATGAGCAAAAAGAAAGAGGTGAACTTTTCTGGGGTAATGACTCCATTAGTCACTTAGTTCAATTTTTAAAGGATGAAGATCCTTTTGCCGAACATTCTACTCATCCCCAAAGCAATTTATATAAAGAAAAACTTAAGGTCTTCCAAAGTCGTTATCAGACACTTTAGGCCAAATTTAAACGAAGGAAAAATTATGGAAGTAGCAGAAAAAAAAGTCGTAGGAATCCACTACAAACTTACTAACGATGAAGGTCAGGTT
>JBFHGF010000378.1:0-3407 GCA_041583335.1 Bacteriovoracaceae bacterium | reverse complement strand
CTTGATCATCGAATTATCGATGGAGTTTATGCCAGTAAGCTGATTAAATCGATAGAGAAGTATATCCTTGCTCCGGATACAATCCCTTATATTTGATGGTCCATAAATAAGAAGGATGGTAAGATATAATAATAACTAATCGAAATGAGAGATGGCCCTTATTGGCCATCTCCTCAGTTGTTTATTAAATAACTTCTTGCCACTGATCGTCTTCATCTTGCTCCTCATCTCGTCCCATAAGTACTTTCGATTTTTTAGCATTACTTATGACCTCTCTCTTTCTCTCTGGCATAGCGACTACATTTTCTGGGGCCAGCATAGTTTTTATGCTTCCTTGCTTTTGACCATCCGTAATTTGGATGAGCTCTTCTAAGGCAAGCTCTAAGGTCGTTGATTGCATTTTTAGCTTATCAGACATAGAAGATGAATCTTGTGCTACGGAAGCATTTTCATGGGTCGCTTCATCAAGTTGTTGCATGGCCGCCGTTACTTGCTGGATTCCGGCAGATTGTTCTTTTGAAGCATTGGCAACTTCTTTGAGCATTTGATCAACGGTTTCAACATTGACTAGGATTTCATCTAGGGCCTTACCACATTCATGAGCATTTGAATTACCAGTCTCAACTTTGTCACGACTATCCTTAATGAGGTGTTCTACTTTATTTTTGGTATTTTCAACAATACTGGTTACCTGATTTACTGATTTATCTAGCATTTCTGTAATCTCAAGCGCCGCTTGACCAGACATCGAAGCAAGACTTCCTACTTCTTCGGCAACTACGGCAAAACCTTTCCCATGCTCACCGGCCCTTGCCGCTTCAACTGATGCATTGAAAGAGAGAAGCTTTGTTTGAAAAACGATATCATTAATAACCTTAGTTTTCTCTCCAATATCATTGATGACATCGATAATTTTGGTAATGTCTTCGTTACTCTTTTTCATCTCAGAGGCAATATCATCTGTACTCTTCGATATCTCTTGGATAGAGTTAATCATAGAGTTTACTAATTCTTTCCCTTTGAAAGCTGCATTATTAGATTGAGTGGAGAGCTTAGCTGATTCTTGGGCCGTTTCACTATTTTTCTTAACCATGGAACTAATTTCATCTACTGAACTTGCGGTTTCTTGTAAGGCCGATGCCGCTTCTGCGCTGGCGGCACTCAATTGAGAACTACTTGTTGCAATCTGTTCACTTGACCTGGCCACATTATTTGTACTCTCCGTTAATTTTGCGGCAATGGTTCTAATGGCCCCGGCCAGGTAATTAGAAAAAATGATCGAAAGGGCGCCGGCAATCACAAAGGATGCCACAGAAATGGCAATAATGATAAGTTTTGCTTTAGTATTGAGTGCTTCTACTTCTGGTCCAATCTTGTTTTGTACTTCTGTGATTTCACTCTTAAAGTTTTCGAGATTGACAGCAACTTCGGGGCCAATTTTGCTCAGACTCCCATAGAAGAGCTCATCACCTTTATTCACACTGACAACAAGTTGTTCAAAGGCATCTCTATAGAGCTCTAAGCTCTTAATCGTTTTGATTACTCTTTCTTTGTAGCCACTGCTGACGAGTGTGGACTCTAGTAAAACTGCTCTTTCTTTGAAACTCTTTAGTTCTGCAAGTACTTTATCTCTAATCTTAACTTCATGAGTATCAGTAAACTTCATTACATTAAGTCTGGCCAAAAGTAGGTTTCTTAGGGAAAGAGTTACTTCGTAACTTAATTTAGGTTTATTGATTTTGCTAAATTCATAAATAAGAGCGGAGAGTTCTTTTTCTATTTCTGCTCCTTTGATATTGATGGTGTCTGCAAAGATCGCTTCTTGTGATTTCACTTCTTGGACCAACGTTTTGAAGTCTTCTTCATAGCGATTGATTAGGTGTTCTACTTTTTCAATGACTTCAACATATTTCGTGCCAGCGAGTATGTTTTTACCTTTTTTAATATCGTCTCTTGTTTTTACTACAAATTGATCAAATTTTTCTACTGTCTTATCAGAAGGAGTGGCCTTGTAGCTCAGTACATAGAGTCTCATCATAAGAAGATTGGACTGAATAGAGCTGGCAATATTAGTATTTCCTGTCATCGCTCTAAAATGATTAAAGCCTTTAGAGGCGGTTTCTATTGAGTAATAAGATGTTCCTGAAATGATTAGGAGTAGTGTTAAAACAATGGCAAAGGCCCCTACGAGTTTTGCCTTCACTCCATACTTGTTAATTAATGTCATCATACGTTCCCCCGGTATTATGCAGCTTTATTTTGTTTTGCTTTTTCAATTTGATTAATATTCTTACTCAAGATTAAGTTTTCTAAGTCCAATATAATGGCCAATCCATCTGGGCCTTTATATACCCCTTTCATATGTTCGGAACCGTACTCAAAATTGAGCTCACCCACGTCCTCTGCTGCACTTTCATCAAAACTCACCACATTTTTAACAAAGTCTACGATCAGTCCAACACCTGTTCCATTCATATCAACAATAAGGACAGTCTCTTCAACTTCTATTTCACGTGGATTAATTCCTAGTATTTTTCTCAGGTCAATAATAGAGATAACATCTCCTCTAAGGTCCATTAGCCCCATAAAAAAATCTGGGGATTGAGGGACAGAAGTCGTCTGAGGTACAGGGATAAATTCCTTGATTTTCAAAAGCTCTACCACAAATGATTCCTCACCTAAGTAAAACTGGATATGGCGCTGAGGACCTTTCCTACCTTGTTGATGCTGTTTATCTTTGTGGGTCATGTGAATCTCCTGCTCATTCTATTCATTTATCTATTCATTCTTTTATTCAGAGTATGACCTCAGAATAGAATATCTCTATGCGCTTTCGTACGCCTTCAATGTCGGGTTGATTGGCCTTTGTCTGAATGAAAACATGATCCAGAACAGGTATTTCCTAACGCCATAAATGTCAGTGATTAAAATTTATTTCTGAATAAAAAAAATTGATTCAAGCGACAAAGTAGTCTGTTGGGACACAGAAGAGGTCAGAGAGCTTAAGGAGTATTTCCAAAGTTGGATTGGCCTTGGCACTTTCTAGTCGTTGGATATGACGTTCCGAAATGTTAATGGTCTTCGCTAGGGCATATTGAGTATAGTTATTTTTAATCCTTAGATTCCTGAGGTTCTTAGCAAATTTGATGGACCCATCTTCAATATTGCGATGAAAATTCTGTTGCCTCTTTGTTAAACCGAGTACATGCATCTGATGATCTAATTCAATCTTCATGAGGGCCACATTCAAGAATCGATTGATGCCATCATAGCAGGAAAAGATCAGGTCTTTTTCACAGCTATTATCAGTGCTGAGCATCAGCTGTTCGTTAGTATTTTCTATTTCATCTTTACCGATGAGTTCGGCCAGATTCCTATCAAAATTACGTCTAGAGATTTCTGTGCCT
>JBFHGF010000377.1:0-3421 GCA_041583335.1 Bacteriovoracaceae bacterium | reverse complement strand
TTATCCGCAAGTTTATAGACCTTTATATCAGAGGCCTTCTTTTCATAAAGCACACCAATATTATAATCTCTAGTCTTAGACATACTTGAATAGCCACAATCATTGTCTACTAAAATGGACTTCTCTTTGAAGTTAAGTGATGTTGCATCGTACTTATCATGTTCTCCATCAGAGAGCCTTAAAGTTAAGTTTCTTCTCTTTTGTGAAGAAGCACAATTGGCGAAGACAATATTGTTCTTTGTATACTTAAGTAAGCTCCCTTCACTAATGGGATCAAGCAGACGAATATCACGAATAGGATCAATGAAACCTTCACCATCATTATGGCCAAGTGAAACCATCCTTCTATGCTTAATCTTATCTTTCAAAGAAGCATGCATTCTATCATTGCGATAGATATCACCATTGGGTAGCTCGACGATCGAGGTTTCGGAAGAAAGTTTTTCTGGCATGAGTTGTGATTCTTTTTTCTTTGAGAAAGATTCTTTCTCTTATTAAAGGCCCAAATATTTGAAGAAAATCCTAAACAAAAAACAGATAGCATCAGCAGTGAACTCTTCATTTCATTCTCCAGTATACAGATATAGGAATATCCTAGTGGCGGTTTGGACTTTCCCCTAACATTGCTTCGTAAAATGGCCAAAAATGACAAAGAAACAGAGGGTTAGGTTCCATGCCACCTCAATAAAAGTGCTATCAAGATCGGTCACTCCTAAGCTTTCATCCCGATTGAAAAATTAAACTTAGGGATACTAAGAAGGTTTAAGCCAGGACTTACCTTTTTTCAGTACAACATTAGTTTGTTGACTTACACACTGATGAAGGAGTATGTTACTCTGCACAATTTTATACAAACAAGTTCTTCACTAAAGTTTAATGATCCTTTAAAATTAAGACCTTAAACAAGGAAGGACGATGTCAAAGAACGATAAAGCAGATAAAGCTAAAAAGAATAGAAAGCGAGTCACCATGAATATCGAATCACTACGTGGATACAAATTAGTTCAAAAGGCCAACCTTCTTAAGGCCCACGACCTCTACCCTTTCTTTAGATCCATTGGTGACTCAGAAGGTACAGTGGTTCAAGTTGATGGAAAAGATCAAATTATGATCGGCTCCAATAACTACCTTGGACTTACCCACCACCCCCACGTCATTGAATCGGCCAAAAAGGCCATTGACCAATTTGGTACAGGTTGTACTGGTTCACGTTTTCTCAATGGTAACCTCTCAATTCACGAAGAGCTTGAGGAAAGGCTTGCTAAATATCTTGGTCATGAAAAGGCCCTCGTTTTCTCAACGGGAATGCAAACCAACCTAGGATCAATTTCGGCCATTAGTGGACCAAAAGATTGCTTGATCTATGATACTGAAAACCACGCCTCTCTCATTGATGCTTCAAGACTCTCACTGGGAGCAACTTTCAAATTTAAGCACAATAACCTTGAGTCTCTTGAGCAAACTCTAGAGGAAAATGTTAGCCGCTTTAAAAATGTTTGGGTTGTTATCGATGGTGTTTTCTCCATGACTGGTGAAGTGGCCAAGCTTCCCGAGATCGTTGCCCTTTGTGAAAAATATGGTGCTCATATCTATGTAGATGATGCCCACGGTATCGGAGTAATGGGCCATAAAGGTCGTGGAACCATGGACTACTTCGATGTAACAGAGAAAGTAGACCTCAATATGGGAACATTCTCTAAATCATTTGCCTCTATTGGTGGAGTGATTTCGGGAAGCAGTGATCTTATCGATTATATTCGTCTTAACGCCAGAAGCTTCATGTTCTCTGCTTCTATGCCACCATCGGCCGTTGCAACCGTTAGCGCTTGTCTTGATGTTATCGAAGAAGATGGAACTATCCATGAGCGTCTATGGAATAACGTTGATATGATGAGAAAAGGATTCCAAGAAATTGGCTTCTTCACTTATGAGTCAGCAACTCCTATTATTCCCATCTTTATTGGAGATGAGATGAAGGCCCTTCAGGTAACCAATTTCCTTAAGGAAAATGGAGTATTTGCAACTCCAGTTCTTCCTCCTGCTGTTCCAAAAGGTGAAGCCCTCATTAGAACCAGCTACATGGCCTCTCATTCAAGTACAGAACTTACAAAAGTTCTTGAAGTTCTCGCGAAAGCGAAGAAAGAGTTTGATATTCCGGGTTCTTTTCAATAAATTTCCCTCATGGAAAAGATCGAAATAAAGCCCGTCGTTACAGGCCTTGAAAAAAAGGCCTTTATTAATCTTCAATGGACCATCTACAAAAATGACCCTATGTGGGTGCCTCAATTAAAGTTGGCCATTAAGGATATCCTCAACCCCAAGCATCCCTTCTACGAAACAGCAGAAACCCAAATGTTTCTGGCCAAAAAAGACAAGGCCGTAGTGGGAAGAATCATGGCGGTCCACCCGAAGAAATATAATGAGTTTCACAATTCCAACGTAGGCTTCTTTGGTTTCTATGAGTGCATCAAGGATTCAGAAGTCGCTCAACAACTGCTAGAGACAGCTGAGAATTGGTGTAAAGAACGTGGTCTCTCCCAAATTCTCGGACCCTTCAACCCCAGCACCAATTACGAAAGTGGACTACTTGTTGATGGGTTCAATGATCCCCCTCAGCTCATGATGACTTATAATCCCACTTACTATATTAAGCACATGGATAATAATGGATATGTAAAAGAAATGGATCTACTCGCCTATCGCGTGAAGTTTCCCTTTGAAATGAATCCCACTATCGTTAAGATTTCCGAAAGAGTGGAAAAGAGAAATAAGATTACCTTTCGTAGAATCAATAAGAAAGACTTTGATAACGAAGTACAAAGGCTACTTGATATCTACAATGACGCTTGGGAAAATAATTGGGGTTTTGTTCCCTACACAGAGAAAGAATTCCTCCACATGGCCAAAGACCTGAAGATGATTGTGGATGAAAGGCTTCTTCTCTTTGTAGAAGTAGATGGAGAAACGGCCGGCTTTATTGCTTGCCTCCCCGATCTCAACCAAGTCTTAAAAACAATTCCTAACGGATGCTTACTGCCCACCGGTCTCTTTAAGCTTTTAACCTTTAAGAAACGAGTGGATCGAGTGCGTGTTCCTCTTATGGGAGTAAAGCAAAAATTTAGAAAGCTTGGAGTTGAAACCCTTCTCTACTATAAAGCGCAGCTTGCTTGTATGGAATATGGTTACAAAGAATGTGAAGCCAGTTGGATTCTTGAAAATAATATTCTCATGAATAAGCCACTCCAAAAGATGGGCTTTGATGCTTACAAGACCTATCGAATTTATAAGAAAGATCTATGAAAGTATTAGTAACAGGAGCTTCCGGCTTTGTGGGAGGGCACTTAACCACTCACTTGGCCAAAAATGGACACGAAGTTTACGGCCTTATTCGTAAACCTAAGAGCGATGTCCCATACGACTT
>JBFHGF010000376.1:0-3424 GCA_041583335.1 Bacteriovoracaceae bacterium | reverse complement strand
GGGTTACAGTTGTGATCGAGAGGGTAGAAGAAGTAGTCAATGGCCACTTTACCTTTGTATTGAACTGCAACTTTATGAAGAATTTCTGAGAGCATGCGACAAGCAGGACACTCAAAGTCTGAGAACTTAATAATGCGAATGGGAGCATCTTTGAATGCTGTGCCTTCCACTGTGGCCAACTTATATTCAGATTCAGTGGGAGGATTGCCAAGGTTGGGAAGATTTTCATATTGAGCAATCAAACTTTGGGCCAACTTATTAACATTGCCCTGCTTACCTTGAACATAGTTATAAGTAATACCAAAGATAACACCAAAGATTGCAGCATAGCTAACCATGGCAAGGATATCGGGGGAGCGGATGGTGCTCGATTTAAAGAAGGCAAAGAGAGTTAGCCAAGAAGCGAGATAGTAAAGGGTACAGCCTGGGCAAAGTCCTCCTAATCCTACCAAGGAGTAGAGGAAGAGCAAAAGGCAGCCCACGGCATTGATGATAAGAAGGAAGTGTACAGTTCCTTCCACTTTTTCACTATTGAAGAGGAAGCCAAAGAGGACAAAAGTCCCCATTAAAATACCGAGCATGGCAATGGGAACACCGGCAATATTGGAAGCAATTGAATTCGTTGCTACATCGCAGTTAAAGAAAGCATTGATGTCACAGAGACCACCGCCACCGATTCCCGTGGGAAATTTGGTATTGAAGTAGTGGTTGGTAAGATAGATCGACAAGGCGATCATAAAGACGGCCCCAAGACCACCAATCACTTGCTGCGTGAGTTGATTACTTTTATAGAAGCTTTTTTGCTCGTGCATTATGAATTCTCCTTCATGAGAAGTTATAAAATTGGATCAATATCAAGATTAAGTATAGACTGTTCGGTGTTCTAATTCTAGGCTGTAAGCCCTTCTGGTAGCCATAAATTCCAATTTCTGGAGCTTGTCTTATCTTTTCTGTAGCTGTGAAGTTCGGCCGTCGCAAAAGTGTCTACCTGTGCCGTTTCAATGGTTGCACCAGGAAACTGACGGGAAATAAGGGTGTGGGCGGCCAATTTTAGATCAAAGTAAATTTTTTGATCGTGATGGGTAAAGCAGTGCTCGAGATGAGGGAAGTTCTCAACAAAGTCAGGCTGAACTTCGTAGCTGTCAACGGAGATAGCTGGGCCTATAAAGAAATGAAAGGGAGCAATCGCATCGAGGTTTTCAGGAGAGAAGATATTGGACCCAACGCCACGCCAACCTGCATGGAGCATCGCCACTCCTTTTTCTCCACAGACACATATGGGTAAGCAATCAGCAGTTTTAATGGCCAAGGGAATAGGCTTCTCATTGAAGGTGTAAAGTCCGTCAGCCTGGGTTTCATTATCCTTTAAATCAAGAGCATGAAGAACTTGATTACCATGCACTTGCTTAACTTCTTTAAAATCAAAATCTGGCCTTTCATTATAAGTGACAAATGTTCCGACAGGCAGGCTCTCTTGAAAAACAATACTCATGAATCGTACTCCTTAAGAGCGTGAAGGGTATCTTGGAAAATCTGGGGAAGTTCTGTTTCAAAGAGAAGCTCTTCCTTCGTTATGGGATGAATGAACCCCAGTTTCTTTGCATGAAGAAAGGGGTGAGGGTAATCTTTAAATTCTCGGGCCACCTCTCCGGGCAAACGCTTGCTATGTTCTTTTGGGTTACCGTAGAGAGGGTCCATTAAAAGAGGGGCTTTCAAATCCTGAGACATATGTACTCTGATTTGATGAGTCCTTCCTGTCTCTAATGTGCAGGAAACTAAAGTACAGTGTTGGAAGTTTTCTAGGACTTTGTAATATGTTTTAGACCACCTTCCTCCTCTTACATCGGAGGCCATCTTCAGGCGATTGGTAGGATGGCGGCCGATATGAGATTCGACTTGGCCACCTGCAGGCATTTTCGTTTTCATGACGATGGCCTGATACTCGCGCACAATATTGTGTTGGGAAAAAAGAAGAACGAGACCTTCATGGCATTTTTGAGTTTTGGCCACGACCATCACACCACTGGTTCCTTTGTCGAGACGATGAACGATTCCTGGTCTCTTTTGATCACCAACCCCACTGAGGTCTTGGCAATGGTAGAGGATGGCGTTGACGAGGGTTCCGGTTGGGTGTCCTGGAGCCGGGTGAACGACCATCCCCGCTTCTTTATTGACGATGATGAGGTGTTCGTCTTCATAGAGAATATCGAGGGGAATATCTTCTGCGATAGCATCACTAGGGGCCGGAGGTGGAACTTCAATCTGTATAATAGAGCCTACGGGTGGCATTCTTTTAAGTTCAAATTTACCTTGATAAGGGCTCTCTATTGATAATTTAATGAGGTCTTTTTGAAAAAGATTCTTAATGAAGTTACGACTGAGATCTTTTAGATTCTTTGATAAGTAAATATCAAGGCGCTTATAGTCCTTAAGGTCTTCTTCGGTGAGGATGAGTTCAATAAGTTCATCATCTTCTTGATTCATGACCTACAGGTTATCCTTCGCGTGCTTCATGCGATAAAGAAAGGAGTTGGCCACAAGCTCAGGATTGAGTTTTAGGGTTTTTGCATATTGATAGACGAAACCCCTTACATAAACTGAGGCGGGAAGCTTATCGAAAGACTCATCTTCGATATAACGAATATAGGTCTTAGAAATTTTAGTCATCTCGGCCATTCTTGAAATATCCACACATTTATATTCGCGTATAGATTTGAGAAATTCACCGGAGTAGTCACTGGCCTGTTCAATTTCTTTTTCAAAGTCGGGATTGACCTTGTAGTCCAAGGTGTAGCGCATATTGGCCATAATCTTGAACATAGAGCCTTTAGATTTTCCTTCTGAGTGGTAGTTCTTCTCAGGACTGTGTCCCATCGTCATTTCATCGGTGGAAAAGTTAGGTTGGTTGGCGCCGTAGACCCCTTGATTATTGAGGCCACGGGCTTGATCATATTGCTTTCTCTTCGTGATATTGGAGAGAATGGAATACGCTTCTTCTATCAGTTCAAGTGTTTTGGCACACTCTTCAGGAGACATTAAAGAATAGAGAGCAAGAGAATCCTGGGTGTAGGCATTCTTCGCTCGCATATATCCTCGGTGGATAGTGTCCCCATCCGCATTTTCAGGAACCTCGAGAATATCGTAATAATTCTTTGTACTATCGTCCACGTGTATTAACGTCCTTATTAATTAAGATTTAAAAGTCTATGAATAATGCGATCAAAGTTACTCACTAAACTTGAGTTGGGGAACTCCATGAGTAGGGGTCTTCTCTTTTTCACACTTTGCCAAACTGTCGCGTCGTATTCAAGGAAGCCAACGTAATCAAGGTTAAGACCAAAGTATTTCTTCGAGATGATCTTCATTGAGAAACCGATATCAATATCAGCTTGCGTTCTACACTGATTAATAATCAGTTTTGGAG
>JBFHGF010000375.1:0-3454 GCA_041583335.1 Bacteriovoracaceae bacterium | reverse complement strand
TTTGAAGCAGGTGATGCAGACTAAACACGCAGATATATTGAGCTCACGGCAAGGACAGAGTTATTAAAGATTCAAATATTCTTGAAATTAAAGATCTCGAAGTTGATTTTAGAACCGATGACGGCATTAATAATGTTGTAAAAAAGATTTCTTTTGATATTCCAAAAGGAAAAACCGTGGCCCTTGTTGGTGAATCGGGATCGGGGAAATCAGTAACCTCACTTTCGATCATGAAGTTAATCCCTACTCCTCCTGGAATCCCTCCAAGAGGACAGATTCTCTTTGATGATGGAAAAGATATTTTAAAACTCTCTACAGATGAGATGTTTAAAATTAGAGGTAATGAAATCTCCATGATTTTTCAAGAGCCGATGACTTCCCTCAACCCTGTTTTTACTGTGGGAGCTCAAGTGGAAGAAGCGATTCTTCTGCACCAAAATGTTACCAAAAAAGAAGCTCGTGAAAAGACCATTGATCTTTTCGAAGAGGTGGGAATTCCCGAGCCTCATAAGCGAGTGGACTACTATCCTCATGAACTCTCTGGGGGACAAAAGCAAAGGGTAATGATCGCCATGGCGATTGCTTGTGAGCCCAAGCTCTTGATCTGTGATGAGCCTACTACGGCCCTTGATGTAACGATTCAAAAGCAAGTACTAGAGCTCATGCTCAAGATTCAAAAAGAGCGTAACATGAGTATGCTCTTTATCACTCACGACCTTGCAGTTGTGGCCGATATTGCCGATGAAGTAGTGGTGATGTTCAGAGGAGATCTCGTTGAAAGAGGAACGAAGATGGATATCTTCAAGAATCCTCAACACCCTTACACTAAGGGACTCCTTGCTTGTCGTCCCGACCTCAGACAAAATCCAAAACGACTTTATACGGTAGAAGACTTCCTTAATAGTGAAACTCCTATTAAGCATGTAGGTCATCTTACAGATGATGAAATTAAAAAACCCAATCGTGAGAAAACCGATACGCTCTTGGAAGTCAAAGGTATTAAGAAGCACTTCCCCGTGACTGGTGGATTCTTCGGAAAGGTAGTTGATCAATTCAAGGCCGTTGATGATGTTAGCTTCAGGCTCGACAAGGGGAAAATCCTTGGCCTCGTTGGTGAATCAGGCTGTGGAAAGACGACTCTAGGGCGTTCTATTTTGCGTTTAATTGAACCTACCGCCGGTCAGATTATCTACGAAGGCGAAGATATCATGAACTACTCTGCAGAAGAATTAAGACTGTGGAGAAGAAAGGCCCAAATTATTTTCCAAGATCCCTATTCATCCTTGAATCCAAGAATGACTATTGGAGATATTCTCACTGAGCCTCTTGTGATTCACGGTATTGGTGGAACTAAGAAGCAACGTTATGACAAAGCTTCCTACTACCTCGAGAAAGTAGGATTGGCGGGAGACCACTTAAGCCGTTACCCTCATGAGTTCTCAGGTGGACAAAGGCAGAGAATTTGTATTGCTCGCGCCTTGATGTTAGAACCCAGATTTATCATCTGTGATGAATCGGTTTCGGCCCTTGATGTATCTGTTCAGGCCCAAGTGCTTAACCTCCTGCTTGATCTTAAAGAAGAATTTGATCTCTCTTACCTCTTTATTTCCCACGACCTAAGTGTGGTGAAATTCTTCTCTGATGAAATCGGAGTTATGCAAAAAGGTAAGCTCGTAGAGTTTGGAGACGCTGAAGAAGTCTACCATCACCCTAAGAATGAATACACGCAGACCCTGCTTGAGGCCATTCCCAAAGGACTACCTGCTGAATTCTAAAGAATTGTGAAGGGCCTGTTCAGGCCCTTTTTTTTTATCTAAATATTTGATTATATTTGCTTTTCAGAGATGTATAACATAGTTCACTAAAGTTTGATTGACCAAACATATGTTTCACACTAAAAACTAACCACTAAATACAACAACCTTTTGGAGGAAATAATGAAAAAAATGATTCTTGCTTTGGTCTCTGTAATGGCCCTTACTAACTCTTTTGCTGCTGATCTTGAACTTGATGGTGAGCGCTGGTTATCTAAGTGGACGGCCTATGTTTGCGATGATGGTAATACTCTTGCCACAGAAGAGCCAGCAGAGCTTGCTGACTACCAAGTAGAGTTCACTAAACTCAGCACAGATATGTCTCTTGATAATGTTCTTATCAAAGCTACTTTTGTTGAAAATGGTGTTAAGTGTAGCTACTCTTCTATCCTTCTTGCTGATAATGCTGCTTGGACAATTTGTCTTGTTGAATCAAGAGCTCTTCCTGAGGCAGACTGCGCCAACGGTAAGGCCGTAGTTGATAGCGTACTTGAATTCAATTCTTACAAGTACCTTCACGGACGTGCCGCTATCTTCTTTCCTTTCTCAAATTCAAACGTAGCTTGTACTGATGGTGCTGGTCATATTGGACTTCACTTTCAAGTAACAGGAAGAGTTCAGTAATTTTTAATTAGCGGTGAGCTGTTAACTGTGACGCTATACGGTCACAGTTACAGTCACGGTTAACGGCTCACCGTTAACTGTTTTAAAACCCAAACGAAATCTTTCCCGCAACTCTATCCACCCCATAGACATTACTGTATTCGGCTCCGAGTTTGAAAAATAGAAGATTTGCCTGAGCACCAACAAAGTAGTGAAGCCCAGAGCTTGAACTTGAAGCCGACTGTGCACTTGTAAAATTGAAGATACTTGTTCCCCCTGAGGCATTAACATTGATATCAGTATCACTACTTACGTAACCAATCCCTGCATAGGGCTCCAATGCCAGTAGATCAAAACTAACGGTAACATTAGCTCCATAAGAGCTGGTCTCAACTCCAATCTCGGAATTAACGTCAAGGTTTCCAGTCGAAGTATTATTAATGACATCGGCATACTTAAGTTCGGCCATGGAGTAGTGGGCACGAAGAGCTACATTCATAAAAGGAATAGGCAGAATACTATCTGACAATGTCCACTTCAGCCCAAGACTTGTTCTGCTGGCCTTAATATCCGCGAGGCTCATTTCGGGAAGGTAGACTAACTCACCCGTAATCCCAAATGGGACAGAAACCTGGGCCATTAAACCTGCATCATAGACAGAGCTAATATCTGCACTTGAAGATTGCTCTTTCACAAGCTCACCGAGCTTAGGTGCATCAGAAACCTTTCCAATTACACCGACTTCAAAACCAAAGACACTGCCCAAAGGCTTCGCGCCTGAAACCGTCGTATGAACAAAGTTTGCAGAAAACTCTTCGGAGATATTGTCCACATCCTGTTGCGTAAGATCATCTAACTGGATATCTCCCGCATAAAGTGGTGCTGAAATCATCAGTCCACTTAAAAGTAGCTTCTTCATAATATCTCCTTCCTTATTATCTCAGTCGATTGTGGTTGCCGTATTGTCCCAATTTATAAAATTGAGTTCAATAGACCCTAAGATATTGAACTAAAGAGTGAGGAAAGAAGGTACTATA
>JBFHGF010000374.1:0-3509 GCA_041583335.1 Bacteriovoracaceae bacterium | reverse complement strand
ATCGGCCAGGCGTACGATGATTTGTACTCCCTTATTATCAAAACTATAGACATCCATTTTCTTGAGGTCGAGATTCTGCTTTCCCGATTTTCCAAAGACATCAGTCTCACCGGTGTGGCGGTTTCTGGTGGTGAAGTCATCGAGCTTATGGACAGTAATATCATTACCTGAAATATCAATAAAGGGAATACGATCCTCAGTATCGAGATTTGGGACACAAAGTGTATTTTTGAAGTGCCCCAGAGAGCTGACATAGAAGGTTTTCTTTTTGATAGGAAGATAATCGAGTGAGATAATATTTCCATTTAAGAGTACTGTGACCTCAATGGCCATTTGGTCAACGGCCCGGGCAATCTGAGGAATATCTTCTTCTTTTTTCTCGTCCTCAGGATCAATAAACTCATCAACATGAAGTTCACTATCTAGGGCCGGGATATTGTCGTAGATTTTTTCGGTATGTTCATCAAAGACGATATCACAATACTCACCATCAATAACCACAAGCCCTGGCATAGGAGGAAGTTCCGAAGGGAGCTCGAGAATTTGATCTGTAGCGATTTTCTCAACCACTCCAGCATCTTGGTCTTCGAAGACGGGCTCTCCGACAGACTCTTTGAGCTCTTCTTCGATATGCAATTCAATAGGTCCTACCCTTAGGGTGTCACCATCGCAAAAGTAGCTCGATTCAACTTTCTTGCCATTGAGGTAAATTCCATTATCTGATTCAAGATCAATAATTTTTCCGCCATGCTCATCTATGAAGATGAAGGCATGGTAGAAGGATATGGCCGGATCATCAATGAAGATATCCGCATGGGGGGCACGCCCCACCACAAGCTTTCTCTTGTTGAGCTCATAGTTGAAAGCAACCTCACCATCTTTGTGGCCGATGAGTTTGAGGATCTTTTCTTCTATCACTTTTGCTTTTAACACGGCCTTCACTCCTTATTTTCCCTTGGTGGCCGTTGTCGAATGTGCCACCTGAGAGTCGGACGCCATGGCCCTTTCTTGCTTTTGCGCTTCTATTTCTTTTTGTTTTTGCGCATCTTCAAGTTTCTTCACTTCAAGAGTTACCAACTGCTGTAATTTTTGCGCACTCTTTTTCATTGGTACATAGTGGGTGAAATCATATTCTTTTAGTAATTCGTATACTTCATAAATTTTCTTTTCTTCGTAAAGTCCAAGGGCCCTAATGAGGGTTACATCTTCGCGGTTTTGATAGCGCTCGGGAATATCTTTAAGCATTTTAAGGGAGCGCTGGGTCTGTCCTTGTAAAAGGTAGACGCTACCTAAGCTCAATAGAATGTCTGGATCCTGACGATTCTCGTGATTAAGTGCTTCAAGAATTTTCTGGGCCTTAGGAAGTAAATTAAACTGTAAGTAGACTTGGGCCTGATTAAAGAGAGGAACTTTCAAGTTCTTTTCCCCCTTTTTAAATTCGGAGGCCTTCTTAAAGTAGTCCAAGGCCATTTCATAGTGCCCTTGCTTAAGCTTTATGGTGCCCAGATTATTATAGGCGGGTGCATACCTCTTCTTTTTATCGATATCCAAAGAGAATTGGAAGTAGTATTCCGCCTTCACCATATGATCGGCCAAGAAGTAGCACATTCCAATTTGATTCCAAAACTCAGGATCTTTCTTCTTTTCATGGGTTTGCTTCTGTAGCTCTTTAAGCCCCTCATTAACTTCTTGATTGTGGCATTTGGCAAGTGCGCTATAGGGCGTCTTTTCAAGTTTATCGAGACGATCTTCGGTATAGCGAAGAAAACTCTCTTCACGAAAAGTGTCACGCTTTTCATCGGCCACTTTAGAAGTGAGGGTATTGGTAGCACAGCTTGTTAGTCCCACGCTAAGGGCAAGTGCTGTCAAGGTAACGAGTTGATTGATATTCATAGTGGTTCTCATATTGTTCCCCCCGTACGATCACTTGGAATGGCATAGAGACTCGCTGGGTGGCGGTGGTCTACTTTCTCAACAACAGGAGGAATACCCATGAAGAGCTTGTTATTAGGGGCCAAGATTCCCTCTTTGTTGATGAGGTCGAGGGCCGTTTTATTTTGGTTCTTAGATTCACGCTCTAAGTTTTGTGAGAGTCCGGCCATGGCCTGCTTTAGTCCGTTCACATAGTCGGCCGGCATTCCTTGAGGCGTATAATCCTTTAGTGCTACAGCAAGTTCTTTATATTTGTCTTCTAACAGCTTATAGGACTTGGTAATCACATGGGCCTGTCCTGACTTGATATAAGGAGCCAGCTGGTCGGCCATCGACTTTAGGGTCGCAATATTGGATTCAAGATTTTGGTTAAATTTCTTCTCATCATATTTCTTAGGGTCGGGTAGTGTGGCCACAGCAGTGTTCACAAGCCTCTTATAAAGTCTATTATAGGCCATTACCATTTCCATTTCTTTTTGTGCCTTAGTCTTGTCACGGTTAGAAAATTGCTTCACGAAGTAGTCTTGGATAAACTTCATACCCTCCTGGCTGTCTTTGAGGTAGTAATCCCAATACATGGCCATAAAACTATTGTGGTAGAAGTCTTTCATATGACCGACTTTCTTATAGCGTTCATAGAAGCTGATAAAGGACTTATACTTTCTGTGGCGAAAGAAGAATTCTCCCATTCCCATGAGCACGGCATCTCTCACTTTCTTCGATACCTTACACTTCTTTCCCATCTCATAATTCTTATAGGCCTGTTCATATTGACCTTCGATGAGGCGGTACTGGACACTGGCCTGATACATATCGTTCTTTTCTTTAAAAGGTGAGTGGCAGTATATACCAAGATAATCTTCAGAGATGGCTGCACTACTTTCAAAATCCTGGGCCAACATAAGTTTATTAACCATGGCCAAAATCTCTTTCTTGCGCTCAAAGCGCTCTTTAGCAGTAAAGAGTTTCAGTGCCTGTTGTAACCAAGTGAAGCTGCTCTTGGTTGAGAATACATCTAGATAGATGATAGATGCGCGATAGGCGGATTTGGCCTTAATGCTTTGAGGGTACTTTTCTGAGTTGAAAAGTCCAATATATCCCGTCGCCGCTTCTTCTTTCTTTCCGGCAATATCAAGTTTTTGATACTTATCAAAGAGAAGTCCCCCAAGAATGAGGATGGATTTTTCAATATAATCTTTTTTGAAACTAAGAAAACCTTGTTGAAGTTCTGCCACCCATAGGGCCAAAGCATCGGTGTCTTTTTTCTTAATATGAAGATCCATAATTTGGGTGAGCATCCCTTGTTGAATCTCACGATCCAAAGGGTAGGCCTTCATATAGTCCTTCATACTTGCTGTGGCGTCATCTACTTTTTCCTCTCCAAGGTAGAGGTTAAAGAGCTTTGCGTAGATCTTTTGAGTTCTCTCGTTGTGAGGGTAGGCCTTAATATGACTCTTGTAGGTGTAAACCGTTCTTTCAAAATTCATCTCTTTGGCAAAACGTCCGTTTTCAAGTGAGGCCAAAAGCGCATCAAAGATTTTCTTCGTGAGTTCTTCATGCTTAAGCACTTCATCTTT
>JBFHGF010000373.1:0-3513 GCA_041583335.1 Bacteriovoracaceae bacterium | reverse complement strand
TGGGCGGCCCAAGCGCCAGAGAGAACGGAGAGTTGGATGAGTCGTCCAGTCTTGAGTTCATGGGTTCTTAAAAGCGATGGGAAATCTTTTTTTATGATATTACCCAGGTCAAAGACTTGACCAAGGATGAGTCCCTTTGCTCCGAGGGCCCAATTGAAGAACTGACGCAATTGGAAGTGGTCGGGGTGGTTGATTCTTCCCATCAGGTCATGGCTGTGATGAAGAAGAGCATCTCCTGCCAATACCGCCTGCCATTGTCCAAATTTCTTATGGGTGGAGAGGCGACCTCTGCGATAGTCATCATCATCCATGCAAGGGAGATCATCGTGTACAAGGGAATAGCTATGGTGGATCTCCAAAGAAGAGCACATCAGGGCCAGAGGGTGTTTGGGGTTTTTTAGAAAGCTGAGGGTATCATGACTTTCACCATGTCCCATTTCGTCAGAGAAGATGGCAGCAGCGAGCTTAGGACGAAAGAGCTTGCCCGGGGGCAGGACTGAGTACTCCAGCGTTTCATAGAAGAAGAGGTCATTCTTTAACGGTTTGAGATGGACTTCTAAATTTTCTAAGAGTTGTTGATGCCAAGCTTCAATATCTTTCTTATCAATACTAAGGGACAAACGATACCTCGAGTCATAATTATAATCGGGGCATTGTAGCAATAGGCTTATTGAGGGTCAATGATCTTGGGCTGAGGTGCACCTAGGGTGCCACCAAGAGAGATGAAATAGAAGCCATCTTTCTTCTTTTTACCATTGAGCAGCAGGCGAATGAGGGGCAGGGCCTCTTGAATGTCATCAGAGATTTTAAACTTACCTTGGAGGTTGAGCTTAGAGAAGGCGATATTGGACTGAGATAGAGCTATGGTTCCTTTGAATTCCCCCTGAAGGTCAGAGGTGCTATTGCCAATCCTTAAGGCCTTTACTTGGACCTGTTTATTGGCCACATTGGCCGCCAACTCAAACTTTTTAAGGGGCAAGGCCGGAATCATAATACCTGAAATACTTTGGGCTGGGATGAAGACATTGGCCGAGTTGACTAAGAGGTGGGCCGAGTCAATTTGATTTGACTTTAATTCTATATTTCCTTTCACCTGGAAGTCGCCATTAACCATATTGGGTTGAGGAGTCAGTTGGTTGATAAAGCGAGTAGTGATCGTTGTATTAGAAATTTGAATGGAGTGTCCAGAAATAGAAAGTCTCGGGTATATATTGATATGAGTATCTTCAAAATGGGCATCGAGCTTAGTCTTGATTCCTACTGGCCAGAAACTAGGGAAGGTCATTTTAAAATTGGCCTTATTGAAATGCAGGGACTGTCTTGGATTGCGGTAGCAGCGCCCTGGAATTGTCATTTCCTCTAGATTGATTCCAGGGAAAAAATAACTTAGCTCCATGCTCTTATAGGAAAGGGGGCAGGCGCGTGTTTTTAAGACTTTTTCTTCAACAAGAGAGTGGAGACCCGAAGATACCGGTAAATTAAAAAGAAGAGTGAGGATAAATAGTCCAAAGGGAATACACAGAAGGAGAAGGAGCTGCTTCTTATTTTGTTGATAAACTTCAGCAGTATTGTGTGATTCTGTGAGCCTTGATTCTTCTGCCATTTATTGGGCCTCTATGTTTTTTCCAAAATGGATCAATGAAATATTTCCGGAGATGGAATCAGTCGTTCGTTTAAGGTCGATATTGTGGATCTTAAACTTTTCGTTAACGGCCAATACTCGCATTAGAGCAATGAGCTCAGGGGTATTGAGATTTGAAAGCTTGAGTTCGGCCTTACTCTTGTTAAGACCTCCAATTTTCTGAGTATCAAAGGATTCAACACTGAGAGAAGCAGAATCAATTCCCTGCTGACCAGCAAGACGTGTGATTTCATTTTTCATCTCTGCTAGACTCGTGATTTGTAGGCGACCTACCAAATCCTTTTCGTATTGGGAGGCCTCTGAGACAAGATAGTTGGTGTCAATGAGTTGTTCCAAGAGTTCTCGCTTATCGGAGATCGTGCTTTGGGCCATCATAAAGTAGATGGCCATAATAAAGAGGATTAAGAGAGGAAAGAAGGAGAGAGCGTAGGTAATCAATTGATTGACGTACTTACCATATTCCTCGGGAATAGTTTCTAGTTGAGAAGAAACTTGATTATATTGAGGAGTCGACTTAAGTTGATCAACTCCTTGGAATAATTTCTCATCAATAATTTTTGAAAGACTTTTTTTCATTTACTTTGCTTAACCTCAAATCTACTCGTTAAAAGCAAATTTAATTTTGTCACCATTGATATTGGTTTTAATATTGGCCAGTCCTGAGTTTTTAAGGGACGCTTCAACACTTTTTAACAGATCGGCTGAACTCACTTGAAAGATACCTCGAGTGGTGATTCCATCTGTGTTAAATTCTTGTAGCGTAATTTTTGGGTCGGCCGAAACCACTTGGAAAACTTTGAAAAGGTGAGGGAGAGCATTGGCCTGAGTCGCACTAGAAAGAGTGGAGACCTCTTGTTTAATGTTTTTGTGAGAAGTTCTCACAATCGATTGGATGCGCGAAAGATTGCGATCAATATTTCTTCGGGTGGAAGCATTTATTTGAAGTGACTTATTCTTGGCGAGGGTTCTAATCTTGGCATCAAGTTTCTTTTCTTGACCACTTAAAACGTAGTGCTCAATGCCCATTAAGAGGCCAAGGATAAGGGTGAGGACCATAGAGCGGTAGAGCAACATACTGGTAGTATGTAAGGGCAGGGTTACCCCACTTCCATTGGAGTATTCTCCATAGAGAAAATTACCAGGCTTCACTCTTGAAGTGAGTCCGATATCCATGAGCATTGAAATAAAGAAGTTGGATTCTCTGCCTTCAATCAAGTCTTGTTCATCTACAAAGCACTGAGCAATATCGAGGTAGTCTGTTTTGACATTCACGGCCTGAGCGAGAAAGTTGCTAATATTATGAATATTACTTGTTCCGCCAGTGAGATAAATGGTTTCAATCTGCATGCCAAACTTGATTCTAAATCCCAGTAACCAGCGCTTTAGTTCAAGTGTAAGTGGGTTCATCGCCTTTTTCATGAGCAGAGCAAAGGTTTTTTGATCCTCTGAAACTTCATCGTATTGGGACTCCGTGAGGAAGAAGCAGTTTTCGTGCTTATAGATGGAGGCCTCTTGGCGATCAATATTATAAGTTTCTGAGATGACCTCATCAATGGTTGAGCCGGCACAGTAACTGAAGTGGTGTTCAACCACTTCTCCATCATAAATGATATAGCACTTTGAGGTCTTGTGACCGATATCTAAAATAGCAACTGGACCCTTGATATTTCTATTTTGAGCGTGAGCATGAATACACGACAGCTCACTGGTTAAATACATGGGGAGAATATTGCGATCTTTATATCGGTTGTAATATTCAAGAAAGTGGGACTTCTTAGTGATATTGGCGAGAACTTTTGTGGACTTCGCTTTTTTTTCAAATTGACTAAAGAAGTGAGCATCAGAAGAGGGAAAGGGCAGGCTTTCGTCCA
>JBFHGF010000372.1:0-3555 GCA_041583335.1 Bacteriovoracaceae bacterium | reverse complement strand
ATTCCCACTTGAATAAAGTGTTTACGAGATTGAAATTTCTCATAGATTTCGGTACATGAATTGAGAAGCTCTTCTCTATTGGTTACATGGAAGAAACCAGTCGATGGATCATCAATAGTTTTTAAGAAACTCTTCCAGTTTTCTTGAATAGCGGAGGACTCACTCCATTTGGAATTTAATTTAGACTCGGGGTAGAAGCTAATTTTCATTGATTATCCTTGGAATTCTTTCTTCAAGTGACGAGCAATAACGACTCGTTGAATTTGATTGGTGCCTTCAACAATTTGAAGAACCTTGGCATCTCTCATCATTCGCTCAACGGGATACTCGGCCGTGTAGCCAACTCCACCATGAACTTGAACGGCATCGGTTGTGACTTTCATGGCCACATCAGTCGCCTTAAGTTTTGCCATTGAACATAATTTACTATTTAGCTTTCCTGCATCGAGAAGTTCTGCCGCCTTCATAACGAGAAGTCGAGAGGCTTCCATTTCACAGGCCATATCGGCCATCATAAATTGAAGACCTTGGAATTCAAAGATCGGTTGGTCGAATTGTTGTCTTTCTAATGAATACTTAACGGATTCTGAAAGAGCGCGATCAGCGAGACCTACTGCAATGGAGCCAATTGTTATACGACCCGCATCGAGACCACCAAGGGCCACTTTAAATCCTTCTCCTTCTCCAAGAAGAAGATTGGCCTCAGGGACAAAGCAGTTTTGCAAAAGAACTTCACGGGTAGGGGATACTTTCCAACCCATTTTCTTTTCCTTCTTTCCAAAGGAGAGCCCTTCCATCCCATCTTCTACGATGAAGGCGGAGACACCCTTGGCCCCTTCGCCTCCTGTTCTGGCCATTACTATATAGGTCTTAGCGATACCACCTGAAGTGATCCACATTTTTGCCCCATTAAGGATATAGCCACCGTCAACCTTCTTGGCCGTCGTTTTCATCGCTTTAGCGTCAGAGCCTGAAGAGGACTCAGAGAGACAGAAGGCTCCAATTTCTTGGCCAGAGGTTAATTCGGGCAGGTATTTCTTCTTTTGTTCTTCATTTCCAAATTTTTGGATGATTCCTTGAACCATTAAACTTACAGAAACGGTTACAGCATAGGAAACAGATGACTTGGCAATTTCTTCGAGAGCTATACAGAGATCAGTATAGCCCAGCCCAAGTCCACCATACTCTTCATCGATCGTCATCCCACAGATTCCAAGTTCGCCTAAACCTTGGAAGATTTCTTTTCTAAAGTTTTCATTGGCGTCGTCGTGCTCGGCATGAGGTTCAATTTGATCGAGACGAAAACGTTCGATAGAGTTCTTTAGTTCTGCTTGTAATTCATTCATAGAAAACCTGTAATTATTTTTGGGAAAGGAGGTTCTTGGCAATGATCATAATCATTACTTCATTAGTACCTGCTCCAATTTCATTGAGCTTATTATCACGCATTAAGCGCTCAACAGGAAACTCTCTCGAGTAACCATAACCACCATGAAGTTGAATCGCATCGAGGGCAATCTTGGTGGCCATCTTTGGAATTTGAAGTTTGGCCATGGCCGCTGTAACGGGTCCTTTTTCACCTTGATCGTAACGATAGCAAAGGTTGTAGAGGAAGTTTCTCATCATTTCTGTTTCTGTCGCCATTTCTGCGATCATTTTTTGGATAAGTTGGTATTCTCCAATATTCTTTCCAAACTGCTGTCTCTCATTGGCATACTTAATACACTGATCCACACAAGCTTGGGCAATACCAAGTGAGATACCGGAGATGGTGAGCCTTTCAATCTCAAGGTTCTTCATCATATGATAAATAGAAGATCCTTCATCTCCCACCCTTTGAGTGGCGGGAACGCGGACGTTATCAAAGATGAGTTCTCCCGTTGGAGAACCACGCATTCCCATTTTATGAATAGGTTTTCCTACTTCATAGTGGCCCTTATCCTTTTCTAGGATAAAGGTTGAAAGATTCTTACGCTCATCTCCTGTACGAGTGTAGACATAAGCGATATCAGAGTACTGAGCATTGGTGATCCATATCTTAGTGCCGTTGATAATATAATCATCGCCATCTTGTTTGGCGCGAGTTTGAATTCCTACCGCATCTGAGCCGTACTCGGGTTCACTCATTCCCATACAACCAATATGCTCACCAGTGATGAGTTTAGGGAGGTACTTGGCCTTGTGCTCATCGCTTGCATTATTTTGGATGTTATTCACACAAAGCATGGAGTGGGCGAGGTAACTAAGAGTAAGAGCGGGACAGGCCTTACCAAATTCTTCCATCACGATGGTCGCCGCTAAGGCCCCCATTCCGGCACCTCCGTATTCGGGGTCGGCCGTGATTCCGAGAACTCCGAGCTCTCCCATCTTTTTAAAAGCTTCGAGGTTAAAAGTTTCTTCCGTATCATGCTTTTCAGCATGAGGAGCGATATCTTTGCGAGCGAAGTCGCTGCAAAGTTTTTGTAATTGTTTTTCTTCGTCAGAGAAATACCACACGAGCAGGATCCTTGATTATGTTATGCATTATAATATTGAAAAGTCACACGATATTAGCAAAAGCCCATAAGTAATGACAAGAAACGCAGGTCCAAGGAAGTCTAATAGTACGAGTGGTCCTTAAAGGGATTTGCTTCATTCAGGATGCTTGCCAGTATTTGACGAAAGTTGTTAGAATTAGGTGTCAAACTAAAGGTAAGGAAACCTTTCTATGCTAGCAAATGAGGTTAATTTGTCGCTTACGACACCAGTGCTCAGGGATGAAGACGCGGTATTTCCAGGGGAGAATTGGTTCTTCTATTGGAAGACATCTGCGTCATTGTGGAAAGTTAAACTCGAGTCCCTCGTGGGAGTTAGCAAAATCTATGTTCCCATCAACTGGGCTTTTCACTCCGATACCGGAGATAAGTATGATTTTGCTTCTGAGCGTCCAGAAACCGATCTTAAAAAATTAGTCGATATCGCCCATCAATGTGCCAAGGAAGTAATTTTTCTGGTTCCTATTGGGCCAAGTCCTTTTTTAACTAATGGTGGCTTGCCCGCACTTCTTGCACGAACTCCTATGCTGGACGAGAAGGGAAGAGTTGTGGCGTCTGTCGATCAAGATGGAAATTTAAATAAGCTCTATTCCTTTTTTGATCCAAGAGTATATAAGGCCTATGATAATTTTGTGAAGGCCTTGGGTGAATACTTCGTCGCCGAGGGAATCGCCTGTGATGTTTGGTCTATGGACTGTTGCCAGGTGACACTGGACTATGGTCTTGTGAGTTATCTTAAAGATCATTCCCATGTTTACGAACAAGGTTTCTCTCGCTTCTTACAAAGCAAGAGAGAAGAAGATGAAGATCTTGGGGAAGGCATTTTGAGTCCTGAAGTTGAACACCTTCTTCATCATGAGTTCTATTCCATGATTAGAAGTATCTATCTTATGGCCTCTGAAGAGAGAATGGCCGGCAATTGGGAAGGGGTCGTTCAAGTCTCCTTTCTTGGTGGTGGCCAAGAGGACTTCTTTAAACGAATTCATGCCAGTGATTCACTCGTTCAATATGGACATGATCT
>JBFHGF010000371.1:0-3588 GCA_041583335.1 Bacteriovoracaceae bacterium | reverse complement strand
GACCTCATTCATAGATTACCTATATTGCTAAAGGGATTGAAGGTAAAGCGTACGATTAGTCTAATCCCAAGCATTCTCTTTGACTAGGGTTAGTCCTTGCCTGTGGCTGTAATTATGGCAAAAAATGTTAGAATAGCAGTGTCATGGATGACAAATATTTATTAAGTAATAGGAAGAAGGAATTTCGATGGAAAACCACTTATCACTCATCAAAACAGGCCATCAGGATATCGAAAAGAGAATCCTGCCTCGTTTCCCATTTAACTATCTTATTTTTAAGTCTGCAGATCACGATACTCGAGTTTTCGCAGTGAAAGATATCAGTTATTCCGGTATGCAGCTTAGCCTCAAGGATGGTGGACACAATTATAAAATTGGTGAAAAGCTCTCTGGTGAACTCCACTGGAAAGGGGCCAATCTTGAATTAGAGGCCGAGGTAAAGTGGGTTCATGGCCAAAGGTTAGGGGTGAAGTTCTCTGCTGATGATCAATTCGATGGGCATATTAAAAATTTCCTTTCCATTTCAAATATTATTAAAAGTATGCGCCCCCTTCATCAATCACCTATGGATTTGGAACTCCCCATGGGACTGCGCTACTGGCTTCAGGCCGATGGTCCGGTTGAAATCTTTGTGTGGTGTCATGGGCAATCGGATATTTCGCGCTTCCAGTTGATCATGATGGATAGCTTTGTTGAGTATCAAGATGGAAAGGGACTTAAGAGTGGGCATGTCGTCACAATGCGTGATTTGGATACTCCCTTAGTTAAAGAAGATGAATTTGTCTTTGAAATGGACGAGATCCTTGATGAACATCGCCTTAAGTTTGCCCGTGAAATCGTGACTCATCTTCCCGTTGAGTTCCTCTCTGAGCAAGCGCTCAATTTCCTAAAGCTAAAGTTGGGGCTTTAGGCTCCACTGGATTAGCCGTTTTCTGTGCGGTGAACAGTGACGGTGACGGTCACTGTTATTGCACACCGTTACCAATAACTGCTCACTGATAACAGCTAACTGATAACAGAGCTTTTCACCTCATCTAAAAACCCGTATCATTTACACCGTTATGTTATTAAATGAAATGAGGAGTCTATTTATGAATAGGAACTTGGCCCTAGAATTTGTTCGTGTAACGGAAATGGCCGCTATTGCTTCGGCAAGATGGATGGGACGTGGTGATGAAAAAGCTGCTGATCAGGCCGCCGTTGATGCCATGAGAGCGATGCTCGATACTGTCGAGTGTGATGGTACTGTGGTGATTGGAGAAGGGGAAAGAGATGAAGCTCCTATGCTCTATATCGGTGAGAAAGTCGGCGTTGGCGCTGGTCCAAAACTTGATATTGCTCTCGATCCTCTAGAGGGAACAACCGTATGTGCTGTTGGTGCTTCCAACTCTATTTCGGTTATGGCCATTGCAGAAGAAGGTGGCTTCCTCAACGCTCCTGATACTTATATGCAAAAGATTGCCGTCGGTCCTGCTGGCCGCGGAATTATTGATATCCGCGAAACTGCGGCCGAGAACCTTAAGCGCTTGGCCGAAGTAAAGAAATGTAAAGTCGCTGACCTTACCGTTTGTGTTCTCGATCGTGAGCGCCACCAAGATCTGATCTCTGAAATTAGAGCGGCCGGTGCTCGTATTAAGCTCATTGGTGATGGTGACGTGGCCGCTTCAGTGGCCTGCTGTGAAGATAGCTCAGGTATCGATATGATGATGGGAATTGGGGGAGCACCAGAAGGTGTGATCTCTGCTGCGGCCCTTCGTTGTATGGGAGGAGACTTCCAAGGGATTCTCAAATTTCGTCACGATGAAGAAAAAGAGCGTGCCAAGAAAATGGGGATCACAGATCTTGAAAAAATTTATTCCATTGAAGAACTCGCTTCTGGCAATGTTATGTTTGTGGCCACTGGTGTGACTACGGGAACTTTCCTCAATGGGGTACGGTTTAAGCCTTGGGGTGCAACCACTCACTCTATTGTGATGAGAAGTCAGTCGGGAACGATCAGAAGAATCAGTGCCGAACACCACTTTGATACAAAACCACGTTACTAAACCACGTTTTATTAAGACCGATTGAACGGAGATTTAAATATGCCTCAGGCCACGCGTACAGAAACTTGGAAAGCCCCAATTGAAACAGTTTATGAAGTTCTTCAAGACTATGCTTCTTACCCAGAGTTTGTTGATGGTTGTTCCAGTACCGATATCCTAACCAAAGATGAATCAGGGGCCGAAGTAGAATTCGGTCTCAATTTGATTAAAAAATTTAAATATATTCTAGAGCTTAAACATGATCGTCCCAACTCCATTTCGTGGAGCTTCAAGTCCGGTGATATCTTCAAAAAGAATGAAGGCTCATGGGTTCTTAAGGACCTCGGTGATGGAACGACTGAAGTGAATTATACTCTAGAAGTAGAAATTAAAGGTTTTGCACCTAAGGCCATGGTTAACTCTCTAACGGAAAAGAATCTTCCGGCCATGCTAAAGAGTTACCACGACCGTTGCGTAAGATAGAAAGGATTCTTTATGGCCCACGATCCCATGGATGATGACGACTTTGAAGAAAATGAAACCCATGCCTCAAAAGGGCTAGGGGATATGTTTAAAAAGATTGCCTCCGTGGGAATGGGGGCGGCCTTTATGACGGAAGAGTCGATCAAAGGTGTGCTCAATGACCTTCCCGTTTCCAAAGAGATTATCTCTGGTCTGGTCAGTAATGCCAAAGGGGCCAAGGAAGATTTTACCAAAGGACTTCGTGAAGAATTTAGCAAGTACTTGAGTCGCCTCGATAAGGAGAGTCTCATCGATTACTTGGTAGAAAATTACGATATCGAGGTCAATGCTTCTTTAAAGTTCAACAAGAAGAAACCGGCCAGTGAGGGGAAATCTTCTAAGGCAGCTAAGGGCGCAAAGTCTAAAGGAAAGGGCGAAGAAGCTTAATTTCTTATGCACGTGCACAGAAAAGAAAAGATTTTAAAGAATATGAAAATGGTGCAGGGACATTTTCCTCCCGATCATCACCCTGTTCTTATTCACGTCACAAAGAAGCGTCCCCTTGAAGATCTCGAACTTGCTTATTCTTTAGGAGTGCGTGACTTTGGCGAAAATCGAGTGGATGAACTGCGAGAAAAGAGTGAGCACTTCACCTCTCGTGGAGTGAGCGATATTCGCTGGCACTTTATCGGTCAGATCCAAACCAATAAAATAAACCGTCTCTTAAAAATTCCTGGGCTCTATGCCCTCCACTCTATTGGCTCGTTAAAGCACCTGAAGGCCTTGATTGAGCGAGAAGAACACCTCTTATCTGAACAAGTGCACTTCTTTGTTCAAGTCAACACTTCCGATGAAGACGAAAAATCAGGAGTGGTGAGCTACGATGATCTAGGGGCCATGGCCAATTACTATCTATCCCTAGCGTCTTCAGACTCTGGTCGCTTCCACTGGCAGGGACTTATGACTATGGGGAAGTTGCGCACTGACGACTTTGAAAACGATGCTAGAGTTTGCTTCTCCAAGCTCGCGTCCTTTCGTGATCAGCTCCAGTCCGATTATCCCTTAGAAGACCTTAAGCTCTCCATGGGCATGAGTGGTGACT
>JBFHGF010000370.1:0-3601 GCA_041583335.1 Bacteriovoracaceae bacterium | reverse complement strand
CCACCACCAAAGATAGCAGCGATCCATTTGCGGTTTCCAAAACTCAATCCCAGCTTGCCATAAAGACGCGCCCGATGGCAAAAGAGGCAGTTCTTATTTTCTCCAATAGTTTCGATCCGCGCCCCAACTTTCCAAGAAAGGCTTTGAGAGATTTTAGACCATGGATCAAGACTTACGATTTCAACTAAACTAAAGCTATCGGTCACAATTTTCTTCTGATCCATCAAATAGAGAAAGCTTCCCTTTAAAAACTGGAACTCGGAAAAAGGATCAAAACCCAAGTCATTGGCCATCAGATCATGAAAACCACTGCGGTACTCAAGCCGTAAGAACTCCTCATCTTTTACGAGGCCTAGCCCAAGGCCAAGACGCTGAGGATAATGGCCCAACTCTGGGCGATTTTTGAGATTGGCCGCGGGGAGTTCTTCACTCTTCTTTTTTAAATTGGCCCTCTGCTTTAACGACAAATAGAGCAGCTCTTTATCTTGGTCACTGACATTTCCTTTGAATTCATACTTCTCAAAATTCAACCATTCGATCAAAGCATCCCACTCAGGAGTATTGGCCCCTAGAGTAGATAATTGCTTTCCCTTTTTAACATCGATAACCCGCTGGAGCTGTTCTTTATGAAGTGCATTTACTCGCGCCATGGTCTTCTTTTTAAGGGAGCGTCTTTGCACTACTTTTCTGACAAAATCAGCTTTCTCGTTGATCTTCCAAATGAGATCGGCCGGAAGATAATACCAACGCGTGGGTATCTCAAGTTCTTTGACGATAGAGATCAAATCAGAGAGGTGATAGGAACAATTCTCTTTGGAGAAATAATAGTCAAAGTAAGCACCATTATAGAGTTCCCAAAGATGGGCCAAGATAAATTGAACCTCTTTGACCGAGAGGTTCAGCTCATATTCAATGAGGTCACGATTTTCTGTGTGGTTATATTCATTTACTTTTGTGTAATAAGGAGAAAGATCAAAGAAGCCCGGATAGCCGCCAAACATTCCCTTGATAGCGTAAACTGGTCCCCAATCGGAAGGGTCAACTAGAGCCGAAAAATTCGCTCCGTAATCCAAGAGGTCATTGACCTGACCTTTTTTATGAAAGCGTAAAAATGTATGCCCAAACATGGAGCCTGGGTTATTGGGATAGGAAGTCGAAAAAATAATAGAAAGGGATTCAGGAGCGATTTCCTTTTGCCATTTCTTCCAAGGAATACACTCCCCCATTTCGGGATCTGTTTTGAGAAGATTTACTTCTTTAAGAAATTGAACTCGTGCCGGGTAGGCACAGCCAAGGGGAAGTTTAAAACGGCCATAGGTCTGATCACGTTTGCCGACAGCTGCAATAAAGGCCTCAAGTTCTTTTTCAGGAGAATACGTACCTTCAGGATCAATGAAGAAGGCCTGCTCATCAATTAATGTCTCGCCTCCTCTAATATGAAGTAAGCGCTTCCAAACTCTTTGCTGTTCTACTGTGAGCCCTGAATATAAAGAAGCCGCTTGCAAAGAAGCGGCTCCCAAAAAAAAGAATATTACTATTTTTAAATTAAATAATCGCAATGCCACAGCTACGTGCTAGGTCCTCATCAGAAACCACCTGTGCTTGAATATTATTCACAAGTTCTCTTGATGAGATTTCTTCTTTAGTAAAAACTTGGTTGTAATTTTTCTGAAGAGTCGCAGAGAAAACATCAGGTGAACATCCCATCAAATGAGATAGACCGCTTAGGTGCTCTCCATTTCCTTGGGCAACTTCTAGCTTTAGCTCATTATGGTTGGCCTCAGTAAAGTGAAGTGTCTTCTTATCGTTCATAACGATAGAGTGGCGTGAACATCCCGATGTTCCAAAGGTCATTCCCACTGTGTTGAAGAACATTGCATTTGTTGTTGCTCTAAGGGCAGAAGAAATTAGTGAATTGTCTTTGAAAATCATCCAACCAAGACCACAACCAGAAGAGGAGTCAG
Source organism: Bacteriovoracaceae bacterium (assembly GCA_041583335.1). GTDB lineage: Bacteria > Bdellovibrionota > Bacteriovoracia > Bacteriovoracales > Bacteriovoracaceae. Next base: position 1,637 of record JBFHGF010000370.1, on the reverse strand, counting down.
CCGCTTGCGTATTAGTAAGGATGAATGCAAATGCCATGAGGGTTAAACTTTTTTTAATCATATTCACTGAGCACCTCCGTGTGTCTTCCTGATAAACGAAAAGAATTCTTTTAGTATCTTAAATATGCTAGGATTTAGTCCTATAAGAGTCAACAAACTTAAAATAAATTTATTTTTTCCGGGTTTACAAAGTCGCCATGCAACAAAGCAATGAAGTCAATATATTAGGAATAGAAACCAGCTGTGATGACACCAGTGTTTGCGTACTTAGAGGTCGCCCTGGAGCCCATAGTCCCGGCTCAGATCGGCCCCAAGTTCTCTCCATGAGCTACTTTTCGCAAGAACTCCTGCTCAAGAAATGGGGTGGCGTTGTTCCCGAGATTGCGGCAAGAAATCACTTGGCCAAGCTCGCTCCTCTACTTGAGCAGGCCATTTCAGAAAGTGGACTAAGCCCCTCAGATATCGATGGCATCGGTGTGACCACTCACCCAGGACTTTTGGGTCCACTGCTCACTGGACTCAATGGGGCCAAAACTTTTGCCCTCTACCATCAGCTTCCCATTATTCCCGTCAATCACCTCTACGCCCATATCGAGGCCATCCATCTCGTAGAAGAAGTGCCCTATCCTTACGTGGGATTGGTTGTCTCTGGCGGCCACTCTATGTTTCTCTTAGTACAGTCACCAACAGAGATGGAAATTTTGGGAACAACAATTGATGATGCCGCTGGTGAAGCTTTTGATAAAGGTGGTAAACTCTTGGGCCTTGGCTATCCGGCCGGAAAAATCATAGATGATCTCGCCAAAGATGGAGACGAGAGTAAATACCTCTTTCCCATTGGCCTAAAGAAATCAGCAAATGCAGACTTCAGCTACTCTGGACTAAAAACGGCCTTGCGCCAATTTATAGAAAAGAATCCCGGGATTGAAAATAACCCCGAAGAGCTCCCTCATATCTGCGCGGGTTACCAGCGCTCTATTGTCGAGGCCATCAAACTCAAGGCCCGCTACGCTTTAAGAATGGCCAAGGATAAAGTTGGAGCGGAAGTTCCCTTTGTCGTAGGCGGTGGAGTTGCCTCCAATAGTGGACTCAGAAGAACTTTACAATCTTCATATCAGAATGTTCACTTTGTTCCCCCTAAATACTGCACCGATAATGGTGCCATGATTGCCCACTACGCCCTTCGAACCTTTGGTCCGAATAAAGTTTCATTTCCCGAGTGTTTGGAACTCGATGCTCGTGGTCGCTATATTGATAAGAACAAATTACAAGAACAGGCCCAAAAGAAGTAGCCTAACAAAGGAATGGTAACCTATGGCCCAACTCCCTCAGGCCAACAAAACTCTTGGTCAGCACTTTCTTGTGGATAAGAAAGTGATTACCAAAATCACTGATGACTTTAAAGATGCTGCCCAGGCCATCGTTGAAGTGGGACCGGGTCCAGGAATTCTAACGGAATCTCTAAGTGCTCATGGACTACCACTTCATGTGATCGATAAAGACGAGCGCTTTCCCGAATACCTCAAACAATTTGTAGATGAAGATAAAATTCATATTACTGATGCTTTGGAATGGGATCTAGAGCAAGGGTTTAAAGACTGGAATTATCCTCAAGGTATCTGGATGGTCTCCAACCT
>JBFHGF010000369.1:0-3602 GCA_041583335.1 Bacteriovoracaceae bacterium | reverse complement strand
TTAGTTCCTTGATCGTCTGAGGGTCATTGAGTTCTATAGAGTGGCCATCACTTTGGGGGGCCTTTGCTATAGAATCCTGGCCATAGGTTTCTTTTGGAAATACACCTAAGAGAACAATGACACTCAATAAACTAAACCACTTTACAACTTTCATAACTTGAACCTTATTGTTAACTCAATTTATATGCTTAATTAAAGAGCAAGATTGATGCCATGATTTGAGAAACCTATACCACGAATAAACAATCAGTTAGGATGCTCGATAGTCAAAATTTTACACGCTATGCTTAAAATCTAAGCGGCCAATAAAAGTTAAAGGCACGATCACCATTTGTTGTTTGACTTATCAAACTCACGTGATTACTAATACCTATATGACAATTACCGACTTAAAAACAGGACAGAGCGCTACCCTGATCAATCTTGGTGACGATCCTGCCATCCATCTAAAATTACTAAGTCTTGGCCTACTCCCAGGTGATAGGATCACCCTTTTGAATCGAGTCCCTCTGCGTGGTCCCCTTAGTATTAAACATGGTGATACCAATTACTTTGCTCTTCGTTACCAAGAGGCCTCCCATATTGAAGTTGAGCTAAAGGCATAATTAATGGAAATAGACGCAACAACAGAAATAGCTTCTACTCAAATTGAAAGTAGCTCTACTCACAAAAATAAAATCCTACTCGTAGGCTTTCCAAATGCAGGAAAATCGACCCTTTTTAATTCCCTAACGGGTGGCAATCGAAAGATCTCCAACTACTCAGGAATTACGGTCGATTCGGCCATCGGTGATTTTATTTCCAATGATGAGACAGGCCTTAATCGACTCGAGCTCATTGACCTTCCTGGAATTTACAACCTTAATCCATCTTCTCAAGATGAAGGTGTAACTCTGAGTGCCCTCCTTCATATGAGTGATGGTCCAACGGGGGATCTTGTTCTTGCTGTTATAGATTGGCACCGTCTAGAGTCTTCTCTAACTCTTGTGGTTTCTCTAATCGATCTATTGGGTACAGATAAAGTTCTTGCCGTTATCAATAAAGATGATGAGAGGGAGCTCTCCGCCCAAGAACGCCTTGGCCTTGAGCAAAAGCTGGGTATAAAAATCCTCCCTATCTCAGCTATCAACACGGATGTCAGCATCATTGACCACTTTATCCGTGAACAATTGGATTTGAGAAATACCAAGAATTCATCCCGTGAAACTTTTGATATTCAAACCAAGAACCTCATGGTTTCTGAAGATGCTCTCTCTTATATCCCCAACCTCACCTCGGCCACTGGCCATATTCAAGTCCATGTGGCCCCAGATAAGAATGAAATCTCTAAAGGAATTAATGAAAAACATCAAATGGTGAGGAAAATCCTCTCTGATGTGAAGGGCCCTGACTTGGCCCCCTCCCAACTTTCCGAGAAGATTGATAAGGTCATTTTAAACCCTGTTTTAGGAATGCCCATATTCCTAAGTATTTTCTATTTTATTTTTCACTCTATCTATACTTGGGCGGGCCCCGTTATGGACCTCAGTGAAGATCTGGTGGGAAAATTAGGAGAAGTCATTGGCCAAAACCTCCCCCAAGGTCATCTCCATGATCTCGTGGTTGATGGAATTATCGGAGGCGTCGGAGGCGTGGTGGTCTTCTTACCTCAAATTATGATCCTCTTTTTCCTACTCAGTATCCTTGAGCAATCAGGCTATATCTCTAGGGCCGCAATTATCACCGACCGCTTTATGAGCTTCTTCGGTCTAGGAGGAAAGGCCTTTCTCCCCTACATGTCAGGCTTTGCCTGTGCTATTCCAGGAATCATGGCCGCACGTACCATCCCTGATCACAAAGAGCGTATGGCAACGATTTTAACCCTTCCTCTTATCACCTGCTCCGCAAGACTACCTGTCTATATACTTCTTATTGGAACTTTTGTTCCAGACTACACGATTTGGGGAATCTTCAATTCCCGCGCCCTTAGCTTCTTCTTTCTCTATTTTCTTGGCTCCATCATGGCCTTGATTATCGCCAAGATTCTGCGCTTGAGCTTCTTCAAGGGAAGGACAGGAAACTTCATCATTGACCTGCCCCATTACCAAAGGCCTCACTTGAGGATCGCACTTAAGCAGGCCTGGTTCAAAGGAAAGACCTTCCTCAGAAAAGCAGGAACTGTCATTCTAGGACTCTCCATTATAATTTGGTTCCTCTCCACCTTTCCAGGGCCTGCGCAAGAAGACCTGATCGGAAAAACACAAGCTGAGCAGGCCGCCATAACCCTTGAGAGCTCGGCCCTTGGCCAAATGGGTAAGACTATAGAGCCAGTGATCGAACCTCTAGGAATGAACTGGAAGATTGGCGTAGGGCTACTTGTATCCTTTGGAGCGCGAGAGCTCTTTGTTTCGGCCATGGGGACAATTTATTCACTTGGTGATGTGGATGAAGAAAGCAGTACACTTCGTGAGAGAATGAAGGCCGAGATTAATCCTCTAACCGGAAGAAAGGTCTTTGATTTGGCCACAGTTTGGTCAATTTTAATCTTCTTTGTATTTTCTCTTCAATGTACTTCCACTTTGGCCATCCTCAAAAAAGAAACTGGTGGCTGGAAGTACCCTACGATTGGTTTTAGCTATATGTTGGCCATTGCCTATATTGGAAGCTTCATCACCTACCGTTTGCTCATTTAAAACTGATCGTCTTAATTAGTTTAGAAAGTTAAAGGCAAAAAAAAAGCACTTCCGAAGAAGTGCTTTTTAGTATTTACAATTTTTTTGGACTATTTTGCGGCTTCGTAGATCGCTTTGAAAGCATCGAAGTCACGAGCTGCAATCTCAGAAAGCATTTTTCTGTTAAGAGCAATATCGTTCTTCTTAAGAGATCCCATTAACTTTGAGTAAGATCCACCAAGAATTTTTGCAGCAGCAGAGATTCTTACGATCCATAGTCTTCTCATATCTCTCTTAAGTAGACGACGACCAATATATCTGTAGTGAAGAGCTCTTTTTACCGTTTCGGCACACTGATAATAAGTCTGACGACGAGAAAAGTGAAAACCTTTCGCTAGTTTTAAAACTTTGTTTCTTCTTTGACGGGCCTTGAAGCCTCTTCTTACTCTTGCCATTATATTCTCCTTAAACGACAACCTGGGGGGAAGGTTCCACTTATAATGACCTAAAAGGTTTAGGTCATTACCCAAGATTCAGTTAGTTATATTTTTAAATTAGATTCCTGGAAGACAACGCTTGATTCTAGCTACGTCAGCTTCGTGAACGTAGTCAGTCTTAACCGCACGTCTCTTACACTTGTTAGATTTTTTCTCAAGGATGTGACGAAGGTTAGCACGTTTTCTTTTTAGTTTACCAGTACCAGTAGCGCTGAATCTCTTGGCCACAGCACGGCGTGTTTTCATTTTAGGCATATCAGTAACTCCTACAATTGGCCCTATATAAAGCTCTTTCAATAACTTATAAAATTAGAAGGTAATGTTTACCAGAACTCACTTGGATTTGTAAATACTTATATAGTTATTACTCGTAAGTTTTGGGGAAAAATTCCTTCTCCTACAAAAAAAGCCCCCAAAAGGAGGCCTTTCTCTATAAAAAACATATAATTTAAAC
>JBFHGF010000368.1:0-3605 GCA_041583335.1 Bacteriovoracaceae bacterium | reverse complement strand
CAAGAAGGCCCATGATGTAGTCCCTGCCCATCACTTGCTCTTCATTGCGAAAAGAGACTCCATAAACTTCAAAGTAATGAGGAGAGACTTGCCCCAAATTCCTCAATAATTGTGTTAACCAAGGTCGATTATCAGAAGACAAGGCCAGATTTAAAGAAAACAAATCTCTCCAGAAATCCAGAGTTAACTTTTCCACTTTTTCTTTATATTGGATACGATCAAAAGGGTCTTTGAATCGATCGTCGGCAATACCATAAGAAAGCAATTCTACAATAAGAGCCTTTTCTTTTTTTATGAGTAATGACTGACGGTGGAAACTCAGAATTTTAAAACGCTTTTGGCTTGAAATTTGATTTTCCTGTAAGTAGTCCTTAATCCCTTGTTTGTCTCCTAAGTACGGAAAGTAAGCCACTTGCTCGAGGTCTTTAGGAATGAAGTTTAAACAGTTACCAATTTTCTTTTTAAACTCTTCTCTCCCCTCATTTTTAAGAATAAGAAGAAGAGAAATCTTAACTAAGTAGTCTTCTAAATAATTGCAATTAGTTACACTTTTAAATACTGGTGTTTCAAAGGATAGCCCATTAGCATTTGCTTGAATTGGAATTTTAACATACGAGTTTTCTAAATCTTGAAATTCAAAAAACTTTTTTTTTTACCAATTGAGAGAGGTAGATTCGTAATGGTCTGCGCGTGAGCTTCCGAAATCCCCACAAGAGGAAGAGGTTTATTGAGAACCATTTTATAGTAGTAAAATAATACTGCTATTAAAAAGAATACCAATATAAGAATAAAGAATAGATACTTATCGTTTCTCTGCTTTCCTATTTTTGCATTTGGCTGAGTCGGCTCATCTTTATCGAGTTCATCCCAAATCGTTGCATCCTCTTCTTCATCGACAGAAAAAGAACTTCTTCTCTTCGTCAGCGTGGGCTTCTTCTTCGGAGGAACAATACTCTCCATAGAGAGTTCCTGAGTATCGTTACCGTTATCGTTATCGTCATGGTCCTCTTCTGAAACCGATTTGGGAAAGTGAGGGGATGCTAGGGGGAGGTCATCACTGGCCATACCCATATCAGGATACTCAAGGTCCTCTTCAGGAGGAAGTTGCTCAGCACCTTCTCCATCATTCAATTGACCTTGACCTTGGGCCTTCATCTGAGCAATCTGACCTCCTAAATTAGAGAGGTCAAAGTCTTGAGATTCCTCTTGAATTACGGCCTGTGCTTCTTCAGGAATCTCCTCCTCTACCTCAAGGTGGTCGTCCTCAGATAGTGGCTGATCATCCAGTTCTGCCAATTCAACATCTTCACTATCAGACTGAAGGGAGACGAGTTCTTCAAGATTGGGATACTCGAGATCTTCTCCCGAAGGGAAAAGGGTTTCTTCAATTGCAGGTGAAGCCTTCTTCGGCGCGGGTCTCTGCACTTGCCCTTTACCTGAAGGAAGAAAGGGCTCTATGGATGCATTTATCCCACCAGCAGTAAGAACATCTTCAGCTTCGCTGATCGGGTTGAACACTTGAACTTCATCACCAAAGACATATTTCTCAAGAAGCTCTTCTTCTTTGATCCAAAACCAATAACCATTGCCACTGGTAATTTCATCTTCACCCGTTAGACTGCCTCTTTGAATTAACTCAATAATCTTCTGCTTGGTCGCAGGACCAAGGATTTGTTTGTTCTTTGTTCTAATGAGCCAATTTTTTTCAGCCAATTCAATTTACCTTATAGAAAAAATCCCAAGAGGGCCCTCAGATCTTCATCAGTGAACTTAAGACCTAAACTGATCGTCGCACTTCTTGTATCCTTCTGTAACATATCTTCAATTCTAATTCGTCCGTAGAGAACATTATAAAGCTGTTGTTCTGTAGAAAATCTAATATTCGGTCCTAGGTCTTCTCTATAATCGAAAACATCCAGCGAGAACTTCGATCCCCAATCTCTAAGTTGATAATCAAATCCGACCCCACCAGTCGTTTCGATCAAACCACCACGAAAAACCCAGTTATGAACCTGTCTTCCGAGTTGGAAATTAAATCGATAGGTATCTTTAGTTTGTTCAGATTTATACTCTGTCGTTTCAACACCATTTACATTTCGTGTAGTGATCGTCTTGGCCTCAGGGCCATATTCACTAGAGACTATTCCAAATTGGTAGAAACGCTCTGGTGCAGGATAAAGTCTTAATGCCATGGTAGTCTCGCTACCATAATTAGTATTTCCACCGGTATACACTTCAAGCTCAGAGCGAATATTATTGAATCGGTTAACCAGTCGATTCACTCCAGATAGAGTTTGCTGAACCTCATCGGCCATTTGTTCTTCAACAAGCAGCTTCCCAACTGTACCTTTACCTGCCTTAACGTTGGCAATAATTCCCTCTAGGTCAGCAGTCAACCTTTTAGCATTGGCCAAAATCTGTCTAACATCGGCCATGGCCGAGTCACCATTTTCATTATTTACTTGATACGCAATATCACGAGAGAATTGATTTAAGTTTTCAACAATCTTGTTTACCTTTTCTTCATTACCTTCCATGATACGCTTAAGAGAGGCGGTCGCACTTTTAGTATTTTCAAGTAACTCTTTAACATCACCCAAAATTTTCTTAACTGGTGGCTCTTCATTTTCTGGAGCAAGACTCTCTTTTAACGAAGCTACAACCTCTTTCACATCAGCGAAAATAATAGATGCATCTTGCATGAGGTTTTCCATCCCCCCCCCTTCTTTTGAGGAGATAAATCCATTCACTTCTAGTCTTTGAGTTGAGTCACCAATTTTGATTTCAATGTACTTATCGCCTAAGAACCCTACTGATTTAATTCTCAGTTGAGAGTCCTTAGTGATCGTTACACGTTTTAATACTTCAAATGTAATAACAGCATTATTATCGGCCAATTCAATTTGTTTGATTCTACCAGCATTGATTCCGGCCACTTTTATCGGTGTTTTAGGAAAGATACCAGAAGCATCGTGAATAATTGTTCTGTAAGTGACATAGTCTCCAAAACCAGATTGGTTTGAAGTCACTTTAATAGACATCACAATTATTGAGGCAATAGTTGCTAAGGCCAGTAGGCCAACTTTAAATTCGTTCACTTTGCTTCCCTGCAAAAACTATAAATTCACAAACTCCTGTACCAATTCATTCTTTGAATGGGCAAATTCAGAAGCAGGTAAGTATTCAACAATATTACCACGATCGAGGAAGGCCACAAAGTCTGAAATTCTTAAAGTTGCCCTCACGTCGTGTGAAATAATAATTGAAGTCATTTCTCGGTCTTTATTGTGCTCACTCGTTGAAACAATAAGATCGTTAACCATATGTGTCGTAATGGGATCGAGCCCCGTTGTCGGTTCATCATAGAGCATAATGTCTGGGCTTAGGGCCAGGGCTCGAGCAAGCCCCACCCTCTTTCTCATTCCTCCAGAAAGTTCAGAAGGAAGTTTGTCATGGCTAATGGCCTGAATTCCTACGGAGTCCAGAAGAGCATGACAGCGAGAAAGAATTTCTGAGTTTTTTAATTTAGTAAATTCCCTCATGGGAAAGGCCACATTCTCCACCGCAGAAAGAGAATCAAAAAGGGCCGCATACTGAAAGAGCAT
>JBFHGF010000367.1:0-3611 GCA_041583335.1 Bacteriovoracaceae bacterium | reverse complement strand
TCATTGATTTTGTCGAAGAGGGATATGAGGCGGAGTTTAGACGTTTGGTTAAATTCTATAAAGGCGAAGAGGTAACCCAGACATCTCAGATGCGCCGTAGGGCCGATGATCTACCTCCTGAGCAAGCGCAAGAATCAACTCGTACCGGTGGATCGATACAAAGATCGCAAGCAAATCTTAGAGTGGGGCGTAATAATACAAGACTTGTTTTTGAACCCGATGGTGATGCAGACGATGTGATTAAGCAAAAAATTAAAAACCTCTCCTTAAAGCAGCAGGGTTTTTTAAATGAGTTTTTAAATCTAGATAGTGATGGGAGAGATCTTGTTGCTGATGTAGGTCGAAATATAATTGCTTACTTAAAACAAAAGGGAATAGATTTTTGATTAAAAGAAGTATCCTCCTATTTTCCTTTATCCTTTTAGGCCTCTCTGCTAAGGCCGAAGTGGAAAAGGTCGATGTTTACTTCTTATCAAGACCTACTACGGTATTGAACCTTCCTCTTTTTACTCCTCTCTTTAAAGGTCTTTATACAGAGAATCTAACCGATACAGAATGTGTGCCCATGGGCGATGGATGCTTTCATCCTCAGTATGGTTATATTGAAGATAAAGAGAAGGCCAAAGGAAAAAAGATCGAAGCTAAACCAAAAGAGGTTCAGTTAAAAACAATTAATGCTGAAGAAGTTGATCTGGTTGATTGCGATGATGAGTACTACTTTGATCTATATTGTGGAAAAGCTGGCCGGCGTAAAGCTACTGTGCCGGCAGATGTAGAGCTTTGGGTGGATACAAGTGCGAGCATGAAGCTAGTTGATTATTCTAGTGAAGATGCTTATTGTGATCGTAGACGACTGGTTGCGAATCTGAGAAAAAATTGCAAGAAAGGCATTGAGGTTAGTGTTTTTAATACGGCAAAAAAACGCCTAAGTACCCTAGATAATCTTTGTATCAATCATGGGACCAACGATGGTGATCGTGTTGTCCAGTGGTTAAAACAAACAGATACAAAGCACGTTATCATTATCACCGATATGGAAGAGTATATCGGAGTGTTTCGTGAATACCTCGATTCTATTGGCGCCAATATTCATGGGATAGGAGTTGATCCGCTTCTTTCTACAGAATTAACCGATTTGGAAAAAGAATTTGTAGGTTTTTGCAAGTAGTCTAGCTCCTTTACACTGGTAAGATGACCTCTCTTTGGGTAGCATCCCAAGACCATGAAAAAATCATTATACGACTGGAGCAATAAAGAATATTCCCACTTACCTTGGCGTAAGGAGAGGACTTTATATCGCACTCTAGTTTCTGAGATCATGCTACAGCAAACGAATGTCTCAACCGTTCTCAACCACTTTGATCGCTTTCTTAAAGTATTTCCCGATGTGAGGTCGTTGGCGATGGCCTCTGAAGAAGAAGTTTGCTCTCATTGGCAGGGACTGGGTTATTATCGAAGAGCGAGAAACCTTAGAAAGGCTGCGGTCTCGTTGGTAGAAAATTTCAAAGGTAAATTTCCTAAAGAATATAATGATTTAATTTCTATTCCAGGAATTGGTGCGTATACGGCCAATGCGATCATCGCTATAGGTCGTGATGAAGCTGCTCTTGCTTTAGATGCCAATTTAGAGCGCGTTTTTGCCCGTGTATATGGACTTAAAGAAGAGAAGGGACCAAAGCTATTAAAATCAATTCAGGCCCGAGAAGATGAGATTTTAAAAGATTTTCAGCTGAAGAAGTTTGGGGCCAGAGCTATAAATGAATCCCTAATGGATTTGGGACGGGTCTATTGTCAGGCAAAGAAAGCGGATTGCCTTCTTTGCCCTATAAAAGAAAAGTGTCACGTCTTCAAAGAGGCTAAGAACCCATTGGATTTTCCTTTAATGAAGAAGAAGGAAAAGAAGATGTATGAGCTGAAACTTTTGCGCTTGATTGTAACGGATAAGAAAAACGTGATTGGTTATCAAAAGAATAATCAGGAGTGGCTAAACGGTCAGGTGGAAATTCCTACTTTTACCCTTTATTCGGAAGATAGGAAGTTGACTCAATACCCAGAGATAACTTTTGAAAACTATGAAGAAGAATTATCAATCAAGACGGCCATTACGAAATATAAAATCATCAATTATATTGTGGAGCTCACTAAGAAGGAGTTCAACCAACTGATGAAAGCAAATAAAATCTCCAGCAAGAGGTATGAATCTTATCGTCTCGACCCAAATGCTCAGCATTTCTCAACCGCGACTCTCAAGTCTTTTAGAGTAAAATCAGTCCTTTAAAAGGAAGCTGCCCACTTCTTTGGGCAGTTTCTAAACAACCCTATCTCATTTAACTTACTGAAAACTCGTCAAATTTGGTGCAATCCTTCAAGAAATTTGGGTTTTCAGTCGATAATTAAAGAGAGAGAAAAAAGTTGGATAAATATAGCTAGGGTTATGCTGTGAAAAGTAAAAAATTTATAATGATATTTTTGGTGATGCTATTGAGTACGACTCAAACTCATGCTGATTTTACTTCCTGGATTCAAAATTTATTTGGAATCAAGCCAATAGATAAAACTAAATATGAGCTAACGTCCCGTGGTTATCGAATCAAAAAACAACTAGCAAAAGAACTCAAACCAGAAATGGCCCAAGATGGTACTGAAGTTGAAAAAGTATCTGGAGAGAAGAAATTATTTGATAATGGCGGCAATCCTTTTGTTATTGATGTCCCCCCCTTTCGTGCACCGGTTGGGAGTATTTGGGTAAGAAATAGTGATACATGGAAACTGGTCACCAATGAAGAATTTGTAGAAGAAAAACAATCAGAAGTTCGCGATGGATATTCAGATGTTTTGGGTTCAAAGTTTCCCATTAAAAAAAGTATCTATGTTTATAACGTTGATGATGGTCAGGAGAGGATGCTGCGCTCTAATGAAGGGTATTCTATTCAAGTCTCTGGATATGGACCAAGGGGAAGTATTAGGGTTAATGTTTTTAATAGAGATGGAGAACAGATCCCTGGTGACTTCATTACCATTGCAAAGAATGTAACGGATGGGACAGAAAGTGCGATGGCCGCCAAAGCACTCAATGCTATTGAGGAAATTCAAAAGGCCGGTGACATCACTCCCTTTTGTCGAACCGATAAAGACTATGGGGTGATCTCGGATATTGAGGTTGATAAAGATCCTTTCGCTCCGATTCAAAGTCCGCTACCCCGACCTAGACCCGTCATTACCAATCGTGATGACTATCACGAGGGTTGTGAGGCCTTAGCTGATGGCGTCTCTAAAAATGATAAGGCGAGATTAAAAGTTTGTGCTCATTCTCTTATGAGCTGGATCAATGCCGCTGGTGGAAATATGTGTAGTAAACTTCAGCGTATCTTTGGACTTAATGAACAAGAGCAAGACTTTATTGGTATGCTTATGGCGACAAAAGCTGAAGCTCCGGGAGGACTTTCTGGAGGAGCACCTGACCATCTTATGATTATGAAGTCCCTCGATAATCGTCGTGAGGCAGGAAGAAGAAGAGGTTGGAAAGAGCCTCTTGCGATCACTGATATTGCCTTTCAGTTTCAACAGTATTCAGCGTTCAATGATTCTAATGACGATAATCAATTTGATGC
>JBFHGF010000366.1:0-3628 GCA_041583335.1 Bacteriovoracaceae bacterium | reverse complement strand
TGAGGGGGGTGTCTACATAGGGAATGCTTATAGTGTTAGATCTAAATTCAAAAAAATATTTACACTTATTGCTTCTCCTCCACGTATTTTTGTTTTCTTTTTCAATCTCTGCACAAGCTCAAGAGAAAGATTCCATTCACACCATTGAGCGTCTGGAAGATATACCTGCTACTCAAGTGGATCTCGACCCCAATCTGATTGAATATCCCTATGTCGCCTATGGAATCGGACCTGAGTATACAGACCCTATTCAATTTGATGAACAACTTAAGAAAGGATTAGTGGCCCTAAAATTAACTAATGAGGAATTGAAGTTTAGCTATTCTAATGATTATCATGGAATGTTTATCCACTTTGCTCAAAGGCAATCTCCCTCCGGAGTTCCTCTTGATCTTGCGGGTAAAGAAAAGCTCCTCGTTTTCAATAACTATATCTCAGGGCTAGTTCGCGTCTATCGCAAAAAGGCCTCTGACAGTGACTGGACCTATATAGGAGATACTGGTTCGGCCGTGGCCTATAGGAAACGTTTAGTAAGAGGGCTGGCGTTGGCCATACCAATAGAGCTTGATGCCCAGGAGTCGGTTTACTATTTCATCTCTCGCTTTTCTCATCACCGTTTTGATGCAAGTGCTCGAATGGTATCTCGTGAACAATATAGAAATGAAGAGGATTCGCGAACGAGAGGCTATATGTTCTATATGGGGGCAATCTTCAGTTTGCTTCTTTTTAATTTCTTGATTTTTATTTCTCTGAGAGACTCCATATACTTTTATTATTGTTTCTTTCTCTTCAGTATTATGATGGCGGGGCTTTCTCTCACTGGTTTTGTGGATTATCTCTTTGCGCCTTTCTATATTGTACCCAGCGAGAACCTCTTTGTTTTTACCTCTCTTTCCCTTATTTCTTCGGTGATGTTTGCCTCTCGCTTCTACAACTTGCGGGAGTACTCAAAGCCCTTAACCATTTTTCAAAATATCTGTATTGGTCTAGTTGTACTCAACTTAGTGGCCTACCTTGGCCCATGGTATGACTTTTGTGGAGGATCCTATTTAGGGTTGATTGTGGATATCCTGATTGTCCTCTGTGTGATCGCTATGCTCAGTGGGGCCGTGGTTAGCCTAAGGCGTGGCAATACTATGGCCAAGTTTTATTTGGCCTCATGGATCTTTATGTTCAGCGGTGCCTTTGTTTATATAGGCCATTTCTTAGGTATCTTCTCCCGTAACTTCGTCACGAGCCATGGAGTGCTATGGGGAAATTTATTGGAAATGATTATTGTATCTTTAGGAATGGCCTATAAAATTTCGATTCTCGACCGAGAAAAGAAAGAGGCCTTGATTCTTGCGCGTGGAAAGAAAGAGTACCAACGCATGGTTAGGGTTCTGCTTCATGATTTGAGTAACCCCATCAGCTTAGTTCAGTACTATGTTGGTCTAAAACAGAATCGTCCTGATGATTTTGAACGTCGCTCGTCTAAAGCATGGGAAAAAATTCGTTTTGGTTTGACTAAATTATCCGAAATTATTCATTTCCATCGAGAACAAGAGATTCAAATTAACAAACTTACCCGAACCGTTACTCTTGGACCGGTTTTAGTGAGGGAAGTGCTTATTGAGGTGGAGCTGATGTTTGAAGAAAAGCTCGAAAAGAAGAATTTAGAATTCTTTCTCGATGGAAATGTAGATGTTTTTGTCAGCGCTGAGCGAGTATCTTTAATCAATGAAGTCTTTAATAATATAATCTCTAATGCCATTAAATTTTCCCCTGAAGGGGGGAAGATTACAGTTCGAGTGGAGACAGGTCTTGATAGCACAACCATTGATATCCTAGATGAAGGCAGTGGCCTTTCTGAGGAGCAGATGCTTCAGTTTCAAGCCGGTGAAATTATCGATAGTACGGTGGGAACAAAGGGAGAGAGGGGAACTGGGTTTGGACTCTCTTTGGCCAGAGGCTATATGCGCGTCTATGAAGGCAGTATTAGTTTAAATCATCGATATAACTCTAATCATGAGAAGATTAGAGGGACACATGTTCAATTAACCTTTAATCGAGTTTAAAGATGGAAGAAGATATCCTAAGGCGGCCGCCGTCATTTGATTACTTTGAGGAAATGCCACAACAAGATAGTTCCGGATTTGATCAAGTGATACGTTCTAGAAGAAGTGTTCGTGTTTTCAAAGATGAGCCCGTTCCAAATGATGTGATTCAAAAGGCCATTGAACATGGGCTACTGGCGCCCAATAGCTCTAATTTACAATCTTGGAAATTTGTATGGGTTGCTAGTGAGGAGGCTAAGGCCGTTTGCACGAAGGCCTGTTTAAATCAGTCCGCAGCAACAACTGCCCAAAGCTTTATCATTGCTATTGCTCGAACTAAGAGCTGGAATCCTATTCGACTTAAAATGATTAATTACCTCAAGGCCCAGGAAGCTCCGTCAAGTGCATTGGCCTATTATGAGAAGCTCGTTCCTCTAGTCTATAACCAAGGTCCACTAGGTCTTTGGGGACTTGTGAAGAAGGTCATCATTTTCTTTCGAGGTCTATCGCAACCCACGCCTCGAGGACCTGCAAGTCATGGGGATATGAGAGTTTGGGCCCACAAGACGTGTGCACTTGCCTGTGAAAATATTATGCTCTCGCTAGTGTCCCAGGGGTACGACTCTTGTCCTATGGAAGGATTTGATGAAGTGGTTATCTCCAAAAATTACCCCTCTCTTCTCAAGAAGGGAGATGAAATCTGTATGATCTTAGGAATTGGTAAGCGTGATCATGGTGGTATTTACGGCCCCCAGGTGAGGATGGATGCTAAGGAATTTACTGCTAAAATCTGAAGACATCATTAATCGCAATGAAAGAGGTGAGTGTGAAAATAAAAGCTCTTAGATTTAAAAATTCATTCTTCCTTTCTCTTAGCCCAATTGTCGTTGTCGTTCTCCTTTTGGTTATTGGCAGACAATTTCTTGTCTCCATTAAGCACAGTGATGAGTTCTATTCTCAGATTGGGGAGCAGGCCTCTCTCGTCGATGAAATGCTCTTTCTCGACGAAGTATTAACGAATAGTGCAAGGCTGGCCGTTGTCACCGGAGATAGGGTTTGGTTTGATCGTTATAATGAAAATGTAACAAAAATGGATGATAAAATTCAAAAGGTCCACCAGTTCATCTCTCGAAGTGAAATTCCTCATTCTATTGGCCTGACAGAAAAATCAAATGCCTTATTAGTCGAAATGGAAGAGCGTGCTATGGGCTTAGTAAGCTCTGGGAAAAGAGATGAGGCAAAGAGCATTCTCTTTGGTGAGTTCTATAGAGAACAAAAAGATAACTTTCTAAAAGGAATGCAAAGATCTATCCGCCTCATTACAGAGAAGAAAAAGAAGATATACGATGAAAGTAAGAATGAATTCATGATTCGTTATGCTCTTTTTAATATTCTATTAGTCTTGGCCCTAAGTTTTTGGCTTTGGTTTTTGGTCCGCTCCTTTCTGTCTCAGAGAACAGATAATTTCTCCGAGATATCCAACTCTTATTCTCTTCGCCTTAAGAAGCTTCTCTCAATTATCGCAACGGATCTAAGAAGTTATATGTCCATTTGTCAGTCCTCTTATAATATTATGCTTAATCAGATAAAGT
>JBFHGF010000365.1:0-3643 GCA_041583335.1 Bacteriovoracaceae bacterium | reverse complement strand
CATTATTTTCTACATTTTCATTGGTGTTGTCTGTGGTTTCCATGTTGTCCATAGTTTGCCTCTATTACTGAAGGGTTTGCCCTTCAGCTCCTGTTGTCTCTTGCAATTCTTGGGTTGTATTAGGCACTTCCGGGAGTGAAACTTCATCCTGAGTTTCAGACTCTTCTTCTGCGCTCATCGCCTGATTTAATTGTTTTTCTAGTTCTTCTTCTAATTCTTTTTCAGAAGGGGTGCTATTTCCCTCTTCTTCTTCAAAACCATTAGCACTTTCAATATCGAAATCTTCAAGCGACTTCACAACTTGAACGTAGATAGTTCCAAAACCTTCGTTTTGAAATACTGTTAGTCTCTTGAGTCGAGCAAGCTCGAGAAGAGAGATGAAGGTAATCACAACGTTATCGACAGAGTTTCCTCCATCGGCATCAAGAAGATGTTGAAATTCAGTACTCTCACCTTCTTTAAGATTCTTTTTAAGGAAGCTCAGCTTCTCTTTGATACTTAGCTTATCTCGACGTACAACGGTGTATTTTCTCTTTTCTTTAATTAGAAAATCCATCATAGCTTCAGTGAGCTTATCAAGCTCCATAGGAACTAGAATCGAATTTACAATGGCCTTACGATTAATTTTTGGTTTAACAAAAATATCATGACCTTGCTTATCCAAGGCCCATAGTTTTTCTCCCATTTTTTGGAAGTGCTGAAGCTCCTCAAGTCTACGAATGAGTTCAGCTTCAGAAGTAATATTCAGTTCAGAATCGGAGCTTTCTTTAAGGCGAGCAACCTCTTCTTCACTAATGGCGGTCTTTGACTTCAGTAAAAGAAGAGTAGCGGCAAGATAGAGGTAATCTCCGGCCACATCAAAGTTTAGGTCCTTCATTTGAGAAAGGTAGTTCAGGTACTGCTTAGTAATATTTGTGAGATCAAGTTTTCTCACATCCATTTCTTCTTTTTGAACAAGTAAAAGAAGTAGTCCCAACGGGCCATCAAAGTGGTCTGTTTTTACCTGAATGGTTGTTTCGAGCATATCCTCTTACCTTCCTCTATCCATGCGGACTATACAAACATTCTAATGAAGAATGTTGTCACCCAATTTCCAAATACGATTGCGGGAACCATGATGTAACTAAAAAGATTCGTCATCCAAAATACGATAATGAGAAGGAATGAATATTGTCCCAACTGCTCGTATTTCCTCGCTTGATTGTAATCTAAGAATGTTGTCACCATCTTTGATCCATCAAGAGGTGGAATTGGTAACAAGTTGAAAACGGCCAAAACAAGATTGATCGTGATGGAGGATCTGGCCATATTTTGAAGAACATCAAAATACTCAAAGTTCGAAGGAACTTGAGTTACCACTAAAGCAAAAATTAATGATGAAATAATCGATAAAATAATATTGGCCCCAGGTCCAGCAAAGCTCACCCAGAAGACACCATGCTTAAACTTTCTGAAACGACGAGGATCGACAGGCACTGGTCTGGCCCATCCAAAGAGAACTCCACCCAATGCTGCACTCACCAACGGGAACACCACCGTTCCAATGGGATCGGCGTGCACAAGGGGATCTAGGCTCAGTCTTCCTTGAGACTTTGCGGTATCATCTCCAAAATAGAGGGCCACACGTGCATGTGCCCACTCATGGAAAACGATGGCAAAGAGAAAGCCCGGCAGCCCGATAGCAATGTTGTAAATCATTTCCTGCATAGTCGGAATAACTTATCATTTTCCTACACATAGTGGCAATTAATTGCCATATGCAGCAAGTGATTATAATCCAAGAATAATGATGAGATTAAAGGGGAAAAGTTTCTAAGAATCTGTCATCTAGAATTTTACCAGTGCATCATAATGTTAAGAAAGCTGGGGATAAGGACTCTCCTTTCCTTTGTCCCCAGCTTATTCTCAAGGCCCAGAAGACCCAAGAACCACCAAGATGACCTAGGTCAAAAAACCTAGGACTCTAACTTCTTGGCCTCGATTCCTAATTTATGCTGCATAGGCAGAAGTACAAGTCGTGGCCACTTTATCGATGAACCCTTCAAATCGTTTCGTCGACTCGAAGCTACGGTGTTGAAACACACCACGGAAATGTCCGTTATCAGCTTGCTTGAAAAGAATAATCTCCATCTGAAGTTCATCTTCAGGGAAATGAAGTAAAAATTTGTGAGTATTGCTTAATGAACGATGGTCTTCAAAAGACGTATAGAGTCGGCAACCAAAATTATTAATGTCCACAATATTGGTTGGAACATAAACTCCATTGCCTGGATCTAAAAATCCAATATCGTTAAGAAGCCAGCGGGGCTCCATGCGAATTTTCTCTCGAGGAAAATCAGTGGTGTCTAAGAGACTTACGTCTTTCATTCTATTGAGTGGTTGCTTATTGAGAAAACGACGACATAGTCTTGTAAAAACATCCTTCTTTTCCAGGCCAACCATATGATCGGCATCGGTAATAATCACAGAAGTCGAATTGGGACAATTTCGTGCAATCTGATGGGCCTCAAACGGCGTCATGAAATTATCAAACTCTCCCGTTACAAAGAGGACAGGGCATTGAGGAGCTCTTCCCACACCTTCAATTGTCATCATTTTTGTGATGTGTGCACGGATCATTCTCTTTTCAAGCATCGTTAGGTTATAGACCTTTTCATAGAGACCTTGAGATATTTGATCGGCCAGGGGAATTCTATTTCTTTGGCTAAAATTCATAAAGTTTAAAACAACACTTGAAGCAAACGCATTCATATTACCCGCATCCAACTCGTGCAGGGACTCTTCAAGTGTGTATTGCACACTATCTCTCAGCTTTTTAGTTATCCCATTCATTATGATGGACTCAACATGTTCAGGATATTCGGCTGCGAACTCATAAATCAGGAGGGAGTTAAAAGATGAGGCCATTAGAGTACTGCGATCAATTCCTAAGTTAAAAAGAAACTGCTTTAAAAGAGCAATGCCTTCGCCCATCTCCAAAACTCGGCCCGTTGCTTCTTCAAAAGAAGGAATCTCTACAATATAGACAGGGAAATCTTTATTGATTTGCTCAACTTCAATTCCATAGGTGTTAATTCCACGTAATGGCCCACTTAAGATCACAACAGGGGTTTTATGTGCATTCATTGGTCGAGTATATGAGTGGTAATAGAGATCAAATCCACCAATGGACATAACAAGGGTTTGTTGGTCGTGTTCAAACATAGTTGGGCCTCCTCAAAATATGTTCGCCAAGCATAGCAAAATGACAGAGGGCATCAAGCGGCTCGGATCTTCATATTTGCCCATGCACTATTCAATCACTTAGGGCTTTTATGCCTCATGAATAGGGCGAATATGATGAATTCATCCAGTTTTTGTCCCATTTCACACCCCCAATTTTCCATCTTCTGTTACAATATTTTAAATACTGCTTTTAGGAAGAAGGCCCTATTTTCATGGATATAAAACACGGATTGTTGACTCTCACTCCATTCATTTTCCTCGCCATTTTTTCACCTCAGGTAAGTGGCCAAGACTGGGATAATCAGGTCGATGAATTTCTCGATGATCCTAGATCCGTAGAAGACTTCAATAACCTCAAGGGACTCGAAGAGAATAACTATGAGCTGATTGATAAGCTCACCGACCAAAAACAAAAGGT
>JBFHGF010000364.1:0-3655 GCA_041583335.1 Bacteriovoracaceae bacterium | reverse complement strand
TGGATTCTCAATTCTGGCCGATGCAATGAAGTCTTGTTGTACAGGTTTCAGGTACTGCATATTTCCATCTTGGATAACAAGGGATTCAAAGGCTATAGAGCTTAGCCGAAAGAGATGGTGAACACTAAGGTAGCAGGACAAGATGCATATGGTATTTAAGGAGCCACCAAAGGCCGTTCCCTCATAGTTGATATGAGTATTGAGAGGAGCTCTCAGAGTCACTCCATCGGAGTCTAAAGAGCTGATATCTACATTGAGGTTAGAAGTGACGGGGATAGATTGAGTAAGCTCTTTTAGGTATTGCTCAGGTTCCATAATGATTGACCTTTTCAAGTAGTGAATTATGGCTTGTGAAGTAAAAGTGTAGGGGAAAAAGTAGGAATAAAAAAGCCCCGAATGATCGAGGCTTTTTTAACGAAAAGTGGCTGGAGTGGCGGGATTCGAACCCGCGACCAACGGATTAACAGTCCGCTGCGCTACCGCTGCGCCACACTCCAATCCATTATTTCGAGCTTCCATTTATAGAGAAGTATGGTCATTCTGTCTAGCCATAAAATCATGCCTTTGTAAAAAAGACGATAACCTATTAATTTTACAGAATCAAATTTAATACTTAAGCAAAAGAGTCGGTCTTCCGATAAGAGTTAACGGAGGCTCAATGGAGTTTAAAGGTCATCTAATAATGTCGCTACTGAGAATCCTCACTCCAGAGGAAATCTCAAAGTTAACGACTTCCCATTCTGGACAGAAGAAGATACCTCTGTCTTTATTGCTGTCGGCCGATGTTGATGGACTCAATTATAAGAGCGTTATCGAAAAGAAGAAAAGGGAATATGAAGATAAGGTTGAGGCGGATGCGGCAGGGAAAGGTGCGAAAATCTTAAAGTTTGATGAAAATCTAGAGAATGCCGTCGAATTAAGCAGGGAAGAAGCGCCCAGACAAGAGCGTTTTACTTTTCAGTCTGGTCAGAGAGTGGAGAGATTACTTCTGGCTTACTCTAAAACATTTGAAAAAATGAATAAGAATATATTTGGTCAAAAGAGATTTCCTAAAAAGGCTTCTTCCGCAAATAACAAACAAGCGTCAACTATGATTATAGAAGAGAAAAGAAAACTCTATAATTCGTATTCAAAAATTAAAAAAATGGAAGTGCTCTCTCTGTATAAGAATACTTCTGATGTAGACATACAGTCTCAGAAAAGAAATAAAGAAGACCTAGGGCATAATTCATCCCTAGGCGTTCTCATAAATAAGAAACAAGCTTGATTAATTGAGGTCCAGACCTGTGATTTTATCAAGACCAGAAGCTTGAGCGTTTTCACATTGAAGACTTGCTTTTTGATAAACGCAAGCATCAATCATGGCCACGGCAGCGGGATGATAATTTCCAGAATTTTTCACTCCGCCAAATGGAAGCTTTGCACTTGCGCCGCAGGTGGAGCGATTATGGTTAACTAGACCACTTTCAATATCCTCTAAGCACTTCTTGAAAACCTCGGTGTCGTTAGTAAAAACACCCGCGGCTAATCCATATTCAGTTGCATTTACAATTTCTATGGCTTCTTCAATTTCATCATAGGGGATAAATGTAGTGTTGGGTCCAAAAATTTCACTTTGAAGAAAATGTGAATTGTTATTCCAAGACTCGGCAAAGTGGATTGATGGGCTGACATAGTAGCCTTGCTTTTCGCGAGTAAGTTGCTTACCGCGCATGATTTCCTCAATCCCTTCACGCTTGGCCATTCCCATGAAGAGTAGGTATTGATCAAGTGATCTTTGATCAATTAAGGGTCCCATAAAGGGCGTTTTTTCATGATCAATGGGGTGATCAATAATGATCTTCTTACTGAGGGCATGAAATTTTTCAATGAACTCATTATGTAGACTTCTATGAATTGGGATGAGGCTCGTCGAAGTACAGCGCTGACCAGAGGTTAGATAGCAAGCTCTAAGTAACTCTTCTAAGGCAAGATCGGTGTTCGCATCTTTGTGAATAATGCTAGAGTTTTTGCCCCCAAGCTCTAGTGCCACAAGTTTTGACAGATCAGTATGGGTAGTCTTTAAAATTTGAAGACCAATTTCTTTACTACCTGTGAAGTAAATACCTTTAATGTCTTTACTACCTGTTAGGCGACGAGCAATTTCACCATCCCCTTGGCAAAGGTTAACCACTCCCTTAGGAAAGCCTGCTTCATGGAAGCAGTCAATCATAAGTTGAGCACTGTAAGCAACCTTTTCTGAAGGTTTAAGAATAAAGGAATTCCCTGTAATAAGAGCACTTAAAATTTGAGTATTGGCCAAATGACATGGAAAATTGAAGGGGCCAATAACGAGGGCAGGACCAAGTGGCCTAAAATGAACGGAGCCGTTTGTTCCCGCTGCAATATCGTTAATGTGGATTTCGGCAACACGAGGGAGTGAATCATTAATGGTAACGTCGACCTTTCCAATAACAGATGCGACTTCAGTCTTTGCTTCCCAAAGTGGTTTTCCACTTTCAAGAGCGATGGCCTCGGCAATCGCGTCCTGTTTAGCAATGACCTGTTCTTGATATTTTTTTAAGAAATTTATTCTTTCGTTGATAGAAATTCTTCTCCAAAAACGGTAACCATCAAGAGCACTTGCGATGATTTCTTCTACTTGGTTATAGGCAATAGGCATTTCCCAAAGAATAAGAGAAGTATCAGCAGGACATTCCCTTTTGATATAATGTTCAACGCCTTCTGGGCCTTTATCAGAAGTTGGATTGTAACGACCATTAAAATAGTTACCTTTAATTTGATATTTCATATATACCTCAGTAGTTGAAACCAATTCCCTTGGTTTCAGGACAATGTGTTTTAAATCGTTGCGGGATATAGAGAGTGTTACCTTCTGGGCGTGCCGAAAGTAGAGTCGCATAGAACTGATAATCTTTATGAGGCATGTTAATCATAAAGAGTTTTCTATCTTCAGTTGGTTTGCCTCGAATATCTTCGAACTGAAGTTCATACTCAATTGCATTTTTTAACAAAGTGATATCTTCTTTTTTGGCTCGATAGTGGGGACCCCCATCAAATGGATCGACTTCATTGGTATATTGAAAGCCTATAGACTCTAACATACGTTTTACCGGAAGAGTTTCTTTACCTACTTTTCCAATCGAATCTCTTGCAGCTAAAGGCAAGAGGGTCTCGTAAATCGTCTCTGAAGGGAAGAGTGATAGGATGAACTCCTTATTTTTCCTGGAGAGTACATCTGCTTCCGTATAGTCCATATTTAAAAACTTACGCCCTATGGCCTCCCATAGAGGGGAGTTCCCATTGCTATCAAAGGGAGGCATAAGTTCAACGTGAATTTCATCTGTAAATTCTTGTTCATTTTGAGCAATATAAAGGAAGCGAGAAAAGCTTAAGGCCTTTCCTAGTTTGAAAGGTGATCCCCTATGCCCTGGCTCAAGAATAAGACCACCAATCTCAGTGTATCCATCTGGGTTATATCCAAACTTTAAGGTTCCGTGAATAAATCCGGTATTAAGCGAATTGCTATATTTGTTTTCTTGGGCCACTGTTAAATAAAAGTGAGGTTCTACTTCTGTCCCATGTTTTCCATGGATAAGAGATACGCCAAGAATGCGGTTGGTATCGGTATCCTCTAAAACGAAGACATAGATAT
>JBFHGF010000363.1:0-3664 GCA_041583335.1 Bacteriovoracaceae bacterium | reverse complement strand
GTTGACCCAAGAACAATGATGCAATTTGTTTCGGCGCATCCGATGGGAGTTCAATACGTAGGAATGCCTGATGATGTAACGGCCTCTGGATCAATTGATAGTGAAGGGTTGGGGAAAGTTTTAAAGGCTGCACCCAATATGTATCCGGTTACTATTATTGATGGGGGTAGTGAATTAACACCATTGACTTTAAAGGCCCTTGAATACAGTACGGCAATCTTTCTCGTCGTGACTCCTGATATTCTAGCTCTGAATCAAACAAAACGCCTCTACAGTGATCTCGTAACTCTTTTGTTTCCAAAAGATATGCTAATTCTTATTGGAAACCAGGTACAAAAAGGTCACCCCGTAACACCTGAAGTGATGGGGAAAACGATTGGTAAGCCAGTGTTTGCAACGATTCCAAAAGATGATCAAACCTGCGTTCAGGCCTTGAATGCGAAAAAGCCAGTAATGGTTATTGCTAAGAATTCAAGTTTCGCAAAGTCTGTTGTTGAATGTGTTAGGAAATTAACACAGAAAAGTGTTCTAAAAACACTCGCAAGATTGAATAAACCAAAAGATGTACAAGTCAGTAAAACCTCCGGAGGTGGAGACAGTTCCGATGGAGGCGGTGAGAAGGGCAATTCTTGGACAGCTCTCAAATCGCGTATACATAAATCTCTTGTTGAAGAGATGGATCTTAAAAAAACGGATAATGATGATCCCAAGGCCCAGATTATTCTAAGAGAGCAGACTAAAAAAATGGTTGTAGAACTTTTGAACAAAGAGGATACAAAGGGAATTCTGAGTTCAAGAGATGACATGAACCAAATTGTTAAAGAGATTCTCGACGAAGCTCTTGGACTAGGGCCACTTGAAGATCTTTTAGCTGACAAGCTTTGTTCTGAAATTATGGTGATTGGTCCCAATAAAATCTACTACGAACATAGTGGTAAAATTAAAAAATCAAATATTACATTTACTAATGACCGTCAGGTTTTAAGTGTAATTGAAAGAATTGTAGCCCCGATTGGGAGACGTATTGATGAGAAGACGCCTTACGTAGATGCTCGTCTCCAAGATGGGTCGAGAGTTCACGCCATTATACCTCCCTGTGCTCTTGATGGATGTACAATTACGATTCGAAAATTTCCAGAGAATAGACTGACATATAAAGATCTCGTGAAGTTCGATTCTATGACTCAAAATATGGCCGACTTTTTGAGGATTGCAGTTGAGGCCCATAAGAATATTATCGTCTCTGGGGGGACGGGTTCTGGTAAGACAACTCTAATTAATGTTCTAGGAAGTTTTATTCCGGCCAATGAGCGTGTGATTACCTGTGAAGACTCGGCTGAACTCGATCTACCACAAGATCACGTCGTTAGATTAGAGACTCGACCGCCTTCTCTTGAGGGGGATGGAGAAATTGATATCCGTTGTCTTGTAAAGCAAACACTAAGGATGAGACCTGACCGTATTGTGGTTGGAGAGTGTCGTGGTGGTGAAACACTTGATATGCTTCAAGCTATGGGGACAGGCCACGAAGGCTCTATGACTACTGTTCACTCGAACAATCCAAGAGAGTGTATTGGTCGTATTGAGACCCTTGTTCAATATGCAGGTGCAGGACTTAGTGCAAAGGCCATTAGGGAAATGATCTCTAATGCAGTTCACTTAATTATTCAGCAATCTCGCCTCGATGATGGTTCACGAAGAGTTACTTATATTACAGAACTTGGTGGTATGCAGGGGGATGTTGTCATTCTTCAGGATATTTTTGTTTTTCAACAAAGAGGTTTTGATAAGTCGGGTAAAATTCAAGGAGAATTTCAGGCGACAGGGTTTATTCCTAAGTTTATCGAAATCCTCGAAAAGAAGGGGTACAACGTTCCGAGAGGGCTATTTAATAACTCTCATCCACCGAAGAAAAGTGATGCCCCTCCTGCAGGAAGTAATGGTACACCTCCTAAACCTCAGCAAGGGAAACCATCTCCTGGCAAACCTGATCCAAAGAAGAAGAGGGCATAAGGTATGAGTAATCTCGTCAGTCTATTAGGTGTTGGAGGAGTTTCTACAGCAATCTTTCTGATGGTATTTATTTTCTGTCTTCGCTACTCGATAGATATCTTTAATTGGATTGAGCATCAGACTTTGGGGTCTAGAACTTACATACTCGAAAAATTAGAGCTTCTTTTTATTGAGTTTGAAGCAGAGAAGCTATCGCTTGTATTACTCATTTTTTCAGGAACCTTGAGTCTTGGCTTTCTTATGCTATTCGGTCTGTGGATAAGTTGGATTCTAGGCTTTGTTATCGCTATAGCCGTGGGAATTTTTTCTTTTAGAATCCCTCGTTACTTTGTCGATTGGCTTGTGCAAAGAAGGATTAAACAATACCAAGGCCAAATGGTGGATGCTCTAACATTGCTTTCCAATGGTATTAGGGCCGGGTTGTCGGTGCCTCAGTCATTGGGGATGGTTGTTAATGAATTGAAGCCACCTGTTTCTCAAGAGTTTGGAATGATTCTACAGCAAAATCGTATTGGTGTGACGCTCGAGGAATGTTTTGAAAACTTGGCCAAGCGAGTTCCAACAGAAGACAATGAGATGTTTGTCTCAGCAATAAATATTTTGAGAGAGACTGGTGGTAACCTCGCTGAAACGTTTGATACGATTGTATCTGTGATTAGAGAGCGTGTACGGTTACAACAAAAAATTGATACTTATACCGCTCAAGGTATGTTTCAAGGGGTAACAATTGCGATGATGCCTTTTGCCATTGCTGCCATTTATGCCGCTCAAGACCCGAAATCTATCACCGGGTTAGTAACTCATCCATTGGGGATCATTATGACTTTTGTCGCCTTAATCCTTGATTTTGTTGGGTTTTTTGTAATTCTGAAAATCGTGAAAATAAAAATATAAAAAATTAAAGATTTATAGGCTTAGGGCCGAAAAGTTATTAGAGAAAATATAGATCTGCCTAGACAAAAAAGGACGATTATAATGAGAGCTTTGAAATTAATTTTATTACTTCTTATGATTCCATCCATGGCCATGGCCGGAGTGAATCTTAAAAATGGAAACTTTTATATTTCTTATACAGATATAATTGTTCCTGGCGGTGGAATGGAACTCGAGATTACTCGTACCAATAACTCAAAATCGACAGAGAAAGGTTGGTTTGGTTTTGGATGGGGTAGTGATTTTGAGACATACGTTACGGTTTCAGCTGATGGTTCAGTGATCGTACATGAGAATGGTTCTGGTGCTCTGACAAGGTTTACTCCGAAATCAGCGGTAGACTCAAAGAGTGCAGCACAGAGAATTGTCTCTGCTATTCGCAAGAAAAGCTCGATTAGTGAAAAAGTTGCTGGAGATCTTACTAAGAAGCTTGAGAATGATGCTGAACTTAGACAAGCTTATGCAAGGAAATATAAAGTAAGTGCCCAAATCGCTGATGGTACAGAGCTTTACTCAAACAATCGTGGTATTCAAAAAATTGTAAAAACGAAGACAGGCTTTAAACGTTCATATAATGACGGAAAAGTTGAAGAGTTTAATGCTGATGGTAAAATGATTAGAATCAGCAATAAAAACGGATACGAAGTAAAGCTTGCTTATGATAAAGGTTTCTTGAAAAGCATTAAAGACAGTGCTGCAAACCAACTCTTCTTTGAGT